>NZ_JAEQCI010000071.1:0-29424 GCF_020738565.1 Microcoleus sp. PH2017_12_PCY_D_A
GAAACCGGGTTTCTACGAATATTTTCAGTGAAGTACGAAAAATAAGGGAAGAAACCCGGTTTCTGAGATTAGCGTACACCCAGACTTTGTAAGTAGCGACGAGAAACCGGGTTTCTACGAATATTTTCAGTGAAGTACGAAAAATAAGGGAAGAAACCCGGTTTCTGAGATTAGCGTGTACCCAGACTTTGTAAGTAGCGAGAAACCAGGTTTTGTAGAACTTTTAGGAACCTACAAATATTTCTGCAACAGCAAACCCATTTTCTCCTTAGTTGCGGGAGGTACTTTGTCTAGCGGAGTCAGAATCGCATATTTCAAAGCGGAATGTGCCTCAGAAACGGGGGGATTTTCTGTTAATCTCCGCACTGTTTCTTGAATTACTTTTTGGGCATTTTCGGCATTGCGGTGCAAGTTGGCGATTACCATTTCTACTGTTACGCTGTCGTGTTCTTCATGCCAGCAGTCGTAATCGGTGACTAATGCTAAAGTTGCGTAGGCAATCTCTGCTTCTCTGGCTAATTTTGCTTCGGGTAAATTTGTCATCCCGATGACTGTGGCATCCCAACTGCGGTAAAGATTTGATTCTGCTTTTGTGGAAAATGCGGGGCCTTCCATGCAGACGTAGGTGCCGCCGCGGTGCAGGGAAACGTCGGCGAGGTTCAAGGATTCGATCGCGCTTACCAACACTTTAGCCAATTCGCCGCAAATCGGATCGCCGAAGGTGATGTGACCGACTATTCCTTCTCCGAAAAATGTAGAAGCTCGATTTTTTGTGCGATCGATAAACTGATCTGGCACTACCATATCTAAAGGTTTGGCCTCTGTTTTCAGGGAACCAACCGCCGAGGCTGAGATTAAATACTCAACTCCCAGACTCTTCATCGCGTAGATATTTGCCCGATAGGGGACTTCCGAGGGCAAAAAACTGTGATTGCGGCCGTGTCTGGCCATAAATGCAACGGGCGTACCCTCCAATGTTCCTACGATGGCTGCATCAGATGGCGCGCCAAAAGGTGTATCGATTTTTACCTCTTCCACATCCTTGAGGGCCTCCATTTTATACAAACCGCTGCCGCCGATAATGCCGATTTTTGCCTGTGCCATTTTACTCTCTGCCTCAGTTTTCTAACAGTGATTCTATCGGGCCATCGTTAAGTTGCGGTAAAGATAATTTAATTTTTGTAACAATTGTTATCGTTGATACACTGTATTGTCACAAGATAAGTATGATATTAATCACAATGTATCTTTACAAAATCTTTAAAAATAAATGTACAGGGTTCTGTTATCAATTTTCAGGGTGTTAAAAAAATGACAGTCAGTTCTGCTAATGTACCCGCAATCGCGATCGAGGCGATCGTCCAACGAATCTTTGCTTTCCGCCAAATTACGCCTCTCGACAGGCGGCTGCTGAAGTCTGCAATGCTTTCGGCAAACCGCCTCAACGAAAAGGATCGGTGTCAGATTAACCGAGTGCATCAGGGCATCCAAGATGGATTGATTCTGGTTGTGGAATAGATAGACTCTTAAAAAGGGTACTTCAGTCTGTATCCGCTGGAACTTAGTTCGGGCGGTAATCTGATTTTGGCGATCGAATTTTGAAATATAAAAATAAGATAATCTCCGAGAGTTTCATTTGTCCGCAGCGAGATCGGGCGATCGTTTTGTTAAAGTTTTACTGGCGGCGGATGTCCTGGATTGGGCATTAACTATTGCGAGTTAAAATTTAGCAGCCAAAAGTGTTTGTAGGGTGTGTCGCTATGAATAATCCCTAAAAAAGATTCAAAATCTCGTAGCGACGCACCGACAAGATTTGAGGAAACAACCTCTGTTTTGCTCGGCACCACAAAATTTGGTGCTTAGCAAATTTTTTTCATGCTTGTAAGCTGTACCGCATTTAATACGATTTTTGACGATTGCTACACAATAAATGTTTGGTTTGTTTATAAAAAACATTCGGCAAGCGGAAAACTCTGAGTCTTTAGACCTGAGATGCAAGCGGCACGGGCGGTTTCAACCGCCTTGAATCTTTCTTAATTCGCAACATTCAAAAGCGGAGAAATACGTTAAGATGTAAGCTAAGGAGGTGAGAAAGATTGTTGACAAACTATGTTTATAAGTTGCGCCCCAATCGAACACAATCATCGAAAATGTCTGCTTGGATAGATATGCTGCGAAGTCAGTATAATTGGTGCTTGGGTGACAGAATCTGTCAGTACAGCCAGCAGTTTATCCAAGGCGATTACTGTGACATTAGAACGAAAGGCGAAGCTTCACCATTGACCTGTTTCGTAAGTAAAAGTGGCGCGACTGGAAACCCTTGGAAAGACTCTAAGCTTAACAAAGAGGGCAAAGCTAGAAATCCGCGTCGAAGTGCTGGTGACATTCAGATTACAGCATTACCTGAGTTAAAAATGGCTAGACCTTGGTATAGTGGAATTGACTCAACAGTTTTACAACAGAATGTCAAACGCTTAGACATTGCCTACAAAAACTTCTTTGAGGGCAGGGGATTCCCGAAATTCAAAAACCGCAGCAATTTCACATCCTTTACTTTCGTAATGGGAATAAAAATCAAGGGTAATAAAATTTACCTACCAAAACTGGGTTGGATGCGGTTTTACAACTCTCGCTCAATCCCAGATGGGTTTACCATCAAGGCTTGCGCGGTTAGAAAACGCCAGAATGGCTGGTATGTTTCTATTAGAATAGAGGATAAATCCGTACCCGAATACAGTGCTACCGCTGTTGGTGATAGCCCCAAAGTAATAGGTTGCGATTTGGGAATCACTAAACTGGTTCATCTTTCTGATGGATACCAAATTAAAAATCCCAAGCTTTCAACAAATAAAAAGGCTAAGCGGACTCTAAAAATCAGGCAAAGACGGGTTAGCCGGAAAACGAAGGGGAGTAAAAACCGCAAAAAAGCAGCCATTCAAGTTGGAAAGTTCCATCAAAAAATTAGCGATAAGCGTCAAGCATATCAATGGAAGGCTGCGAATTTAATAGTATCTCGCAACGTCGATGTAATTGCCATAGAAGATTTAAATATCTCTGGGATGATGCGTCGATGCAAGGTAAAAAGTGATGAGAAAACTGGAAGGTTTCTGAAGAACGGGCAATCCAGAAAAAAGGGATTGAATCGCGCTATCTTCGACGCAAGTTGGGGGGATTTGGGATTAAAGATTGAGTATCTAGCTGCAAAGCAAGGAAAAATCGTAATCAAGGTTAATCCCAAACATTCTAGTCAAGAATGCAGGAATTGCGGTCATATCGACCAATCAAATAGAGATGGTGAAAAATTCATCTGTGTAGAATGTGGATATCACGAACACGCCGATATTGGTGCTGCAAAAACGATTAGAGATCGAGCTTTGAAAATGGTACGCGGGGACTCCGCGAAACTTGGTGTTCAACACCTAAACGCCCAAAAGATATCACCACGCCGGACAGGCAAACGTGGTGAGTTTGGGAACCTGAGCAATCAGGATATTAAGAACGAAATTTCTTAAGAATCTCAGCGTCTTTAGACCTGAGAGTGTCAATGTCAATAGAAAAAGGTACGTTGTTGCGCTTCAGCGCTCTTTATCTATATGTCTAAAGAGGGCTGAAGCCCAACAACGTACCTTACAGATTTACGATTACTATTTATTATTAATTAAAATTTAGCAGCCAAAATCCTGTATAAGTCATGCCAGTATCATCGGGCTGGACTAAGAGGAAATGCAATCCTTTACTCGATTGTTTGCGCTGTTGGTAAGTTTCGGCGGCGGCTTTTACTTCGCTATCTTCAAAAGTTGCGACAACCCATCTGTCGGCTAATCCAGCTTCCAATATCAATCCGTCGGGAGCTCCGGCGATATAGTTCAAGGCGAAGGGTTTGGCTTCCTGAAGCCATCTAGCTAGGCGCATTGACTGTCGCCCGCCGTCTATTACTACTCCGGGTACGGGTACTGTTGAGGCTAAACCTAAGTTCAGGGGTAATAGCAATTCGGGCATTTCTAAGATGGGGATGGGACGCCCTTGGAAGGCTTCTAGGATGTCGCCCGCCGGTAGGGAGGCAAAACGCCAGCTATCGCCCCAGAGATTTTCGGGTAGGGGGATGGGTGGCGGTGTCTCAAGGTCGATCGGCCGATAAGCTTCATTAGTATAATCAGGCAAACTGGAATATTCTCGATCGCGTTGTTGCAGCAGGGTTTTGAGGGCTGCGGTGCGCCGAGTTGCTTCTACTTTGACGCCCAAAACTTTGCCCGCTGCTTCGATTAAGCTGAGAGATTGAGGTCTAAATACTTGGATTGTGTCGGGCAGTTTCTGGGTTTGTGCTTGCTGGAATTGGGCGGCTAGCCAATGGGAGTTGGCTTCCGACTGGCGACAAAGGGCGCTAAATTGAAATGTTTGTGCGGAGTCGCAGATGAGGAGTTCCCACAATGGTTTGCCGGTGTCGTCTCGGAGAGGGCGGCGGTAGAAATCGACTTGCCAAATACGCATGGGAATTAAGAGTTAATGTCAACTTGACTCGATTATTTTAATCTGGTTTGGATTCGCGATCGGGATTTTGGGGTTTTCTCGCGGGGGCTTACGTTTTACGGTTGTTTCAAGCCCTACGTCGGGAAAATGGGTTTTCCCGCAGTAGACCATTGCCCCTCCCATAGATTGTACAAAGTGTTTCAATCCCTAGTAGGGGTTTATGGGTTTTCCCGCGCAAGCGCTTGATTGCTGGTGAAACCTAGGCTATTAAGGTTTCAATCCCTAGTAGGGGTTTATGGGTTTTCCCGCGGTATTTTTAGCAGCTTGCTCTCAAGAAACGAGTTTCAATCCCTAGTAGGGGTTTATGGGTTTTCCCGCCAAGTTGATTGAATCTATTCGCAAAGAATTTGAGTTTCAATCCCTAGTAGGGGTTTATGGGTTTTCCCGCCCTCATCCGAAGATTCCCCGCAATTGAGCGATTCGACGTTTCAATCCCTAGTAGGGGTTTATGGGTTTTCCCGCGATGCTGATATCAACCCCAAGCTTATTATCAATTTGTTTCAATCCCTAGTAGGGGTTTATGGGTTTTCCCGCCAATCGATTACGGGTTAAAACAAAATGCCGAAAGTTTCAATCCCTAGTAGGGGTTTATGGGTTTTCCCGCCAGATATCGCCCAAATTCAAGAGGTCGCAGTTGGTTTCAATCCCTAGTAGGGGTTTATGGGTTTTCCCGCTCTAGAATTAAATCCATCTGCCATTTCCCGATACTGGGTTTCAATCCCTAGTAGGGGTTTATGGGTTTTCCCGCCTGCTGTCCGAATTCTTGAGCCGGGAGATGGTTACGGGTTTCAATCCCTAGTAGGGGTTTATGGGTTTTCCCGCTTAGTTGAGGTCGCAACGGCAAAATAAGATGAGCCGTTGTGAGAGTTTCAATCCCTAGTAGGGGTTTATGGGTTTTCCCGCAAGAACCCATAGATTTTGCAGTAGCTACCAGGTTTCAATCCCTAGTAGGGGTTTATGGGTTTTCCCGCCCAGATTGCTTGCTGCTCAAGTTATAGCGCTCTTGCAGGTTTCAATCCCTAGTAGGGGTTTATGGGTTTTCCCGCCGTCTGGCCGATACAAGCCGATGATCTAATAGATAGTTTCAATCCCTAGTAGGGGTTTATGGGTTTTCCCGCAAGGCATTACTTTTAGGGGTAACAATTATCTCCCCGTTTCAATCCCTAGTAGGGGTTTATGGGTTTTCCCGCGAGAAGGATATAAGCGGTAATAACCTTCACCCTCGTTTCAATCCCTAGTAGGGGTTTATGGGTTTTCCCGCCTGAAGGGTTGGCGGTGGTGGTCAAATGTTTTGTGCCACCGTTTCAATCCCTAGTAGGGGTTTATGGGTTTTCCCGCCTGAATTTGCGGAAGGAAAACGTGGGATTATAGAAAGTTTCAATCCCTAGTAGGGGTTTATGGGTTTTCCCGCGTGAAATTTTCATTGGTTATTGTTCCAGTTTTTTGCTGTTTCAATCCCTAGTAGGGGTTTATGGGTTTTCCCGCTTCGATTCTATGGTGGGAGTCAGGAGGCGATCGCTGTTTCAATCCCTAGTAGGGGTTTATGGGTTTTCCCGCTCGAGTTGCGCGATCGCAGCCCGGGCACATCTCGTGGTTTCAATCCCTAGTAGGGGTTTATGGGTTTTCCCGCGAGATATTCCCGCTGGAATTGCGCGAGACACTGAGTTTCAATCCCTAGTAGGGGTTTATGGGTTTTCCCGCGAGACTCCTACTTGCTACCCGGTGCAACCGGGCGTTTCAATCCCTAGTAGGGGTTTATGGGTTTTCCCGCTTGATTGCGGCTCATCACCGAGGTAACACAAAACACAGGCAACAAACATGTTTCAATCCCTAGTAGGGGTTTATGGGTTTTCCCGCGATGCTGGTTGGCTGCGACTCTCCATCTACAAGGTTTCAATCCCTAGTAGGGGTTTATGGGTTTTCCCGCGCATCCCATCTTTTACGCAAGGAAAAGTGTCCCAGAAATGGGTTTCAATCCCTAGTAGGGGTTTATGGGTTTTCCCGCGGCGACTGTTTCTGGCTCCGCCATCGCTAGCAAGTTTCAATCCCTAGTAGGGGTTTATGGGTTTTCCCGCGCTGCGTCTCCAGCAACTCGGTCGATCGCATCCTGCTGTTTCAATCCCTAGTAGGGGTTTATGGGTTTTCCCGCCCTACAGTGAACAATATTCCAAAGCAAGTTGTTGTTTCAATCCCTAGTAGGGGTTTATGGGTTTTCCCGCGTTCCGCTATCACTCCCGATTTTTCACTTTAGTTTCAATCCCTAGTAGGGGTTTATGGGTTTTCCCGCGCAGTACCGGAAGGGTAAACGTTAAAGATGCGCCGGTTTCAATCCCTAGTAGGGGTTTATGGGTTTTCCCGCTTTTGATCGGTGTCGCCAACCCCTCCGGCAACGCCGCAATCAAGTTTCAATCCCTAGTAGGGGTTTATGGGTTTTCCCGCGAGCAGGAGCCCAACCAGCACTAAGCCAAGCAGATCCGTTTCAATCCCTAGTAGGGGTTTATGGGTTTTCCCGCAGGGGCGCGCTTGCGCGAAGCAGTTGTGAAGTAGTTTTGTTTCAATCCCTAGTAGGGGTTTATGGGTTTTCCCGCTTGCGGCCCTGCCGATATTTTCGCAGCGGCGCTGCTACCAGCCTGTGTTTCAATCCCTAGTAGGGGTTTATGGGTTTTCCCGCACAATAAACTTTTGGCAAGCCAGAAAGCAGCAAGAGCGGCGTTTCAATCCCTAGTAGGGGTTTATGGGTTTTCCCGCCTAAACCATCAGAAAAATGCGAATATTTGATACGCTCCTCGTTTCAATCCCTAGTAGGGGTTTATGGGTTTTCCCGCCTCAATCCAAAAGGTTTAGCCTGCCAGTGCATCAAGCAAGTTTCAATCCCTAGTAGGGGTTTATGGGTTTTCCCGCTACTTTTGCCGATCGTCCTAGCGCAAGGAAAAAATAAGTTTCAATCCCTAGTAGGGGTTTATGGGTTTTCCCGCCGGGGAAATTTATTAATGTTTTGGCAGTATGTTCTACTGTTTCAATCCCTAGTAGGGGTTTATGGGTTTTCCCGCTCGCAACTGGAATTAATGTCGCCCCGGGAATGTTGCGTTTCAATCCCTAGTAGGGGTTTATGGGTTTTCCCGCATTGGTAGTTAATATCTCCATATATTTCATTAACTCGTTTCAATCCCTAGTAGGGGTTTATGGGTTTTCCCGCCAGGCAGTGAAACTGTACACTGCCACAACATAGTGTTTCAATCCCTAGTAGGGGTTTATGGGTTTTCCCGCGCAAAAAATCAACCAGCTAACCGACCGCCACTTAAATTTAGGTTTCAATCCCTAGTAGGGGTTTATGGGTTTTCCCGCTGAAGAAGAGGCAATTGCTTACCGCCACCTCCGCAAGTTTCAATCCCTAGTAGGGGTTTATGGGTTTTCCCGCCTACCCGTAAATTACCGCTGCGGGCGATTGCATTTAGGTTTCAATCCCTAGTAGGGGTTTATGGGTTTTCCCGCTTTATGGGTTTTCCCGCTTGTTGTGGTCTTGCAGGAAGCTCGATTTTTCGATGTTTCAATCCCTAGTAGGGGTTTATGGGTTTTCCCGCAGCGCGCCTAGTAACTGAGAGAAAGCCAAAGGCTGGTTTCAATCCCTAGTAGGGGTTTATGGGTTTTCCCGCCTGCACTTGCCGTACAGCAACAGGCGCAACAGCGTTTCAATCCCTAGTAGGGGTTTATGGGTTTTCCCGCACCTGAGTGGTTAAAGGGAATTGGTTTAGATACTCCGTTTCAATCCCTAGTAGGGGTTTATGGGTTTTCCCGCTTGAGCAGATTGAAGAAGCAGCCAAGAAGCAGGGTTTCAATCCCTAGTAGGGGTTTATGGGTTTTCCCGCGCTTTTATCTTCTTTGAGGTTAGTCAAAATTCCTCGTTTCAATCCCTAGTAGGGGTTTATGGGTTTTCCCGCCGGGTTTGACGCCCGCGTCGTATACACTTTCTCGAGTTTCAATCCCTAGTAGGGGTTTATGGGTTTTCCCGCGAGAAATACCCGCGTCAGGTAAGTCTCATGAGGTTTCAATCCCTAGTAGGGGTTTATGGGTTTTCCCGCGCTTGCACGTTCGCATTGATGGCATCAACGCGACGTTTCAATCCCTAGTAGGGGTTTATGGGTTTTCCCGCATTGTTGGTCAGTTTGAATCCGCAAGCTCTCCTGTGTTTCAATCCCTAGTAGGGGTTTATGGGTTTTCCCGCAGTGGATTCTGGATGGGTGTGCCGAATTGGGGGAAGTTTCAATCCCTAGTAGGGGTTTATGGGTTTTCCCGCCGGGAGTTATCTCTCGGCTCTGATGAATACAATACGTTTCAATCCCTAGTAGGGGTTTATGGGTTTTCCCGCAACGAGCGATGTGGTTCGAGGCCACTGGGAAGCGTTTCAATCCCTAGTAGGGGTTTATGGGTTTTCCCGCCACCCTTAGCGCTGATGCGAGCAATATTTACTTTGTTTCAATCCCTAGTAGGGGTTTATGGGTTTTCCCGCCAAGTCTTATTTTTTCGCTTCCTTGTCGGTCTCTGCAGTTTCAATCCCTAGTAGGGGTTTATGGGTTTTCCCGCCTTTTTTGATCTCCCTTTAACGCCTGGTCTACTTGGTTTCAATCCCTAGTAGGGGTTTATGGGTTTTCCCGCTTTTGCCTTCAAGCACTTGGGCGATCGGGAACTGTTTCAATCCCTAGTAGGGGTTTATGGGTTTTCCCGCGGTTGTATCCAAAGGTGAATCGGCGGCTGAAGCCTTGGTTTCAATCCCTAGTAGGGGTTTATGGGTTTTCCCGCGATTTGGGCTTGCCTTCCCCTGAGGTTTTGGGTCGTTTCAATCCCTAGTAGGGGTTTATGGGTTTTCCCGCAGTTTTCTACTGGTGATGATTTTGTTAATAATTTTAGTTTCAATCCCTAGTAGGGGTTTATGGGTTTTCCCGCGATAGGTGATAAGTTATACGGTTCTCGGTGTTCAATGTTTCAATCCCTAGTAGGGGTTTATGGGTTTTCCCGCCCCCTTTTAAAGGGACAACAATTGTCACAGTTCGTTTCAATCCCTAGTAGGGGTTTATGGGTTTTCCCGCTTAGAGCATGACTCTGCGATAGCGGGCTACGATTGGGTTTCAATCCCTAGTAGGGGTTTATGGGTTTTCCCGCCGTGGAGTCGAACCACCTAATTGCTTGGCCAAGCAATGTTTCAATCCCTAGTAGGGGTTTATGGGTTTTCCCGCCCGCAGGCGCTGTGCGAACTAGCTACAGGCATTATTTCCGATGTTTCAATCCCTAGTAGGGGTTTATGGGTTTTCCCGCAAGAACTGCTAAATTCTGTCCCGAAGGACTTAAAGTTTCAATCCCTAGTAGGGGTTTATGGGTTTTCCCGCCAAAAAAAATCGCCCTCAAACTGGTAGCAAGCTTGTTTCAATCCCTAGTAGGGGTTTATGGGTTTTCCCGCTTGCGGCGCTGATGGAACGTCTCTGTAAGCCTTGAATTTCGTTTCAATCCCTAGTAGGGGTTTATGGGTTTTCCCGCCTCGGCCGCATTGTGGGCGGTCAAGTCCGATTTAGTGAGGTGTTTCAATCCCTAGTAGGGGTTTATGGGTTTTCCCGCGCGGTCGATAAAACTAGACACCGGGCGCGGGGTCTTTAGGTTTCAATCCCTAGTAGGGGTTTATGGGTTTTCCCGCCAGCTATCGAGCTTGGGATAGCTGTATATGTGAAAGTTTCAATCCCTAGTAGGGGTTTATGGGTTTTCCCGCCTGGCGGCGGATCGCGTTTATCAGCACTTCACGATCTGTTTCAATCCCTAGTAGGGGTTTATGGGTTTTCCCGCACTCCGATCCTTTCCTTCAGGGCACTACCTTCTTGGGGTTTCAATCCCTAGTAGGGGTTTATGGGTTTTCCCGCGAGGGAGACGGCGACCAAAGCAATAATTTTCTACGTTTCAATCCCTAGTAGGGGTTTATGGGTTTTCCCGCTTCAGACCTAATGCTCAAGTCGCTAAAGATTGGTTCGTTTCAATCCCTAGTAGGGGTTTATGGGTTTTCCCGCCACTTGCTCGATCGCGACAAGGAAGACAAGCGCTACGAGTTTCAATCCCTAGTAGGGGTTTATGGGTTTTCCCGCTAAGTACCATATCTGCTTGGTGTCGTTGTTCAAATAAATGTTTCAATCCCTAGTAGGGGTTTATGGGTTTTCCCGCGCCGAGCGTTTGCATACATTGTAAATTTCAACTTGTTTCAATCCCTAGTAGGGGTTTATGGGTTTTCCCGCCGAGGACTAGATTTAATTTCTGAAGGATAGATAATTGGTTTCAATCCCTAGTAGGGGTTTATGGGTTTTCCCGCCCAAGAACATGAAGAATGGATTTAATTCCATCAAGTCCGTTTCAATCCCTAGTAGGGGTTTATGGGTTTTCCCGCGTGACCACCGATTGCACTTCAGGAGAAGGTGCCGCTTGTTTCAATCCCTAGTAGGGGTTTATGGGTTTTCCCGCGATGAAAAACTAAGTTTTCATCTCTGCGCTTACTGTTTCAATCCCTAGTAGGGGTTTATGGGTTTTCCCGCCAATTGCCAACAATTAGTTTTAACGAATAACGATTTGTTTCAATCCCTAGTAGGGGTTTATGGGTTTTCCCGCGCGAGATTCTGACTATTTTGTCGGAAAGCCGCCATTTTACGTTTCAATCCCTAGTAGGGGTTTATGGGTTTTCCCGCGGTAATGGTTCCGGCAATAGTGATTTTGGTAGCTAACAAATGAGTTTCAATCCCTAGTAGGGGTTTATGGGTTTTCCCGCGCCAAGTTCAAAGAGTTAGGCTTGCTTACGATTGGTTTCAATCCCTAGTAGGGGTTTATGGGTTTTCCCGCCCAAAAGGCTGGAAATGTGGAGATATCGTCGAGGTTTCAATCCCTAGTAGGGGTTTATGGGTTTTCCCGCCTGCCGGGTAGGTTTGTCCTCCAATAGTGTCAAGTTTCAATCCCTAGTAGGGGTTTATGGGTTTTCCCGCTCGGCACTCGGTGCTGGCATCTCGCGAATAGTTTCAATCCCTAGTAGGGGTTTATGGGTTTTCCCGCGACGAGGCGCAGGAAGGTCGTCAGCTAAATGTTTCAATCCCTAGTAGGGGTTTATGGGTTTTCCCGCATGGTGAGAAAAAACGCACGCTTAATTTAACCTTGTTTCAATCCCTAGTAGGGGTTTATGGGTTTTCCCGCCAAGCGAATTAATTTCTGCTTGAGCTGCGCGAACTTGTTTCAATCCCTAGTAGGGGTTTATGGGTTTTCCCGCGCAACATCTCATGCAATGGAGGCATGAATTAGCAGCTAGTTTCAATCCCTAGTAGGGGTTTATGGGTTTTCCCGCGATGATGGTTCTACGGATGGTTCCGTTGAGATTGTAAGTTTCAATCCCTAGTAGGGGTTTATGGGTTTTCCCGCGTCGAATTGCAGTTGCCGAACCATAAGTCAAACCCGTTTCAATCCCTAGTAGGGGTTTATGGGTTTTCCCGCTAGATTTCAATGTATCCGGTACTGATTCATCGTATTCCGTTTCAATCCCTAGTAGGGGTTTATGGGTTTTCCCGCATTGACCGCGCCAATGCTGCCAAGGCTGCCAATACTGTTTCAATCCCTAGTAGGGGTTTATGGGTTTTCCCGCTCTGCCGTCAATAGTTCAATTGAGCAATTAAGCTCAAAGTTTCAATCCCTAGTAGGGGTTTATGGGTTTTCCCGCCCAACAATAAATGCCTTTGCTAGAGAGAGTCAAGGTTTCAATCCCTAGTAGGGGTTTATGGGTTTTCCCGCGTGAGGTCGCAGTTCACTGATGGCCTTGTAAATTTTTTGTTTCAATCCCTAGTAGGGGTTTATGGGTTTTCCCGCCCGGCTCCGGCTCCGGGGACGGCTCCGGCTCCGGCTCCGGCGTTTCAATCCCTAGTAGGGGTTTATGGGTTTTCCCGCTGTACTCGAAGGGCCAAGTCAGGGGATTCAAGCCGTTTCAATCCCTAGTAGGGGTTTATGGGTTTTCCCGCTTCAACCAGGAAACTCGCAGCAACTTAACTTTCCGTTTCAATCCCTAGTAGGGGTTTATGGGTTTTCCCGCGGATTTGTTGGACTATTTAGCGGTATTCGAGCAGTTTCAATCCCTAGTAGGGGTTTATGGGTTTTCCCGCTTGCGATCGGCGCCACCGCTAGCACAAACTTCCTTAATAATTCCCTGGTTTCAATCCCTAGTAGGGGTTTATGGGTTTTCCCGCTACAGGGAATTATCTCAATCACCCCCAAAACCAAAATTTCTGGGTTTCAATCCCTAGTAGGGGTTTATGGGTTTTCCCGCGCTGAGAGCGAGGAAAACCCCCGCATTTTTCACGAGAAATACTGCAGTTTCAATCCCTAGTAGGGGTTTATGGGTTTTCCCGCGGCACAATTCAGCCAGCAGTAGCTCGCAGGATCTTTGTTTCAATCCCTAGTAGGGGTTTATGGGTTTTCCCGCTAAGCATTTATTAGCCCGCTAGCAAATTGCGTTAAAGGTTTCAATCCCTAGTAGGGGTTTATGGGTTTTCCCGCCCGACAAAGCTAAATTTTCCGGCTGGCAGGCAGAAAGGAATTTGTTTCAATCCCTAGTAGGGGTTTATGGGTTTTCCCGCCTGTCCCCGCTCTTTAGCTCAAATTTTTGAGCTTTTGTTTCAATCCCTAGTAGGGGTTTATGGGTTTTCCCGCCCCGTTCCTGAGTGGGAAGGGCAGTTTTTGGCAATCGGTTTCAATCCCTAGTAGGGGTTTATGGGTTTTCCCGCTTAGCAGCCAAAGCAAAAGGCAGAGGCTTTGCAGTCGCTCGTTTCAATCCCTAGTAGGGGTTTATGGGTTTTCCCGCCGCCGGCATTTCAAACTGTTGCTGTATTTGGTTTTCAAGGTTCATTTGCGGGACTCTGATCCGAAAGTACCATTTCAGCCTTCGGCCTGTCAATACCCTATTTTTCATATAGCCTTCAAACTCTTATCTGGCATGGGTTATAGGGATCGCGGGAATCGTTTTTTTGACCTGTTGGCATCAAACCCTTGCAGCGTCTGTATTACAGCCTCAAAATTCAACACCCCAATTTTTACACCTACTGATTCCCGCATTTTAAAGCAAAAATCTAGTTCGATCGCCCGATCGAACCAACAGCATCAATCCTATCCTGACACCGATCGCACAAAAGCTATCATAGATCAACCGTCAACCTCTATCATCCTCGCCGCATCATGAACCCTGCCCTCACACAATTTGGCACTCAAATGTCCCAACTCACAGGAGTTCGGGCAATTATGAAAGATATTATAGAAACACTCAGAGCCGGCAACGGGCAGGAATTTATCAACTTAAGCGCCGGAAACCCCGTCATTTTGCCGGAAGTCGAGCAATTGTGGCGCGATTGCACTGCGGAACTTTTATCGAGCCCGGAATACGGCGAAGTCGTTTGTCGCTACGGTTCCAGCCAAGGTTATCAGCCCTTTATCGATGCAGTATTGGCCGATTTTAACCAACGTTACAACCTCAATTTGACCGATCGCAACATCCTAATTACTCCCGGAAGCCAATCAATCTACTTTTACGCAGCCAACGCTTTCGGAGGCTACACCGCACCAGTCGCCCACACTTCCGATCCCAAATCCCAAATCCGCAACCTAAAGTCGATCGTCCTTCCCCTCAGCCCAGACTACACCGGTTACGGCGGCGTGAGCCTAATTCCCGAAGCAGTCATCGCCTGCAAACCCACCCTAGATATCGATACAGCCGCCCACCGATTCAAATATCGCCCGGATTTCAGCCAACTTTCCATTGATGAAACCAGCGGTTGCGTCATCTTTTCCCGTCCCTGCAACCCCACGGGAAACGTCCTCACCAACGACGAAGTGCAGAAAATAGCAGATTTAGCAGCCGCTTTCGACGTGCCGGTGTTAGTCGATTCCGCCTACGGGCCTCCCTTCCCCGCCTTGAACTTTACCGAAATGACTCCGATTTTCGGGGGCAATATCGTCCACTGCATGAGTTTGTCCAAAGCCGGATTACCGGGTGAAAGAATTGGAATTGCGATCGGCGATGAAGGAATCATTAAAACATTAGAATCTTTTCAGACCAATATGTGCATTCACTCGCCGAGATACGGACAGGCGATCGCAACTAGGGCCATTAAATCCGGCGCCCTAGCCGACATTTCCCTCAACGTAATTCGCCCCTACTATCAAAGCAAATTTGCAGTAGTTGAAAGCACATTAGAACACGCAATGCCGAAGGATTTGCCCTGGTTCTTGCACCGCGGCGAAGGAGCAATCTTTGCCTGGTTGTGGCTCAAAGATTTGCCAATGACAGATTGGGAAATGTATCAAGAATTGAAGAAAGTCGGCGTAATAGTCGTGCCGGGAAGTTCTTTCTTCCCAGGTTTGCGGGAAGATTGGCAGCACAAACACGAGTGTTTGCGTATTAGTTTGACTGCGACAGATGATGAGATTGAAACTGCGATGAAACGTTTGGCTCAACTGGTGGAAAAAGTTTATCAATAGCAGTTGTCAGACAGATGAGGTACGTTGTTGGGCTTGGGCCCTCTTAGTTTAAGCGGTTATGTAAGCTGTCAATTATACCTCATCTTTTTGAGAAAGGCTATATCTTAATTTGTTATTAGATGACACGGCGGTTTTTACCGCCCGTCTTCTTTGTACTCGTTACTAGAAGGAACCAGTTATAGCATTTATCAGAAAGATGATGAATGTAAATGGAGTTTTTGATGCCACCTCGCTTAGTATATAATCACTACTCTCAGAGGGCTGAAGCCCAACAACGTACCTTACTTTTTTGAGAACCGCTATATATCGTTTCCGGTTTCATCGGAATGATTTAACCTTACTAGGGCGCAGAGGACACAGAGAGAGAGAATAAAGAGATTAATACAGGACGATGAAGAGTGGATTTGATATTAAACCAGAAGCGCCTTCTTCCTTCTTCCTTCTTCCTTCTTCCTTCTTCCTTCTTCCTTCTTCCTTCTTCCTTCTTCCTTCTTCCTTCGATCGACTACAATTTAATAAATATAATTAGAGGGACGGTAGTTATGGCAGTGCAATTAATCAAAAGATTGCTCACCGTAGAAGAATATCATTTAATGGGTAAAGCTGGTATTTTTCCCCAGGGCGATCGCGTAGAATTGATCGAAGGAGAACTTGTACAAATGGCAGCCATTGGAACTCGCCACGCCGGATGTGTCAACCGCCTCAACCGACTCTCGGCCCAATTTCCCGAAACAACAGCGATTATTGCTATCCAAAATCCTGTTCAGTTGACCGATCGCACTGAACCTCAACCTGATGTAGTATTCTTACAACCCCGTGCTGACTACTATTCAACGGCACATCCTACACCATCAGAAGTTTTGCTGTTGATAGAAGTATCTGATAGTACGGTGGATTACGATCGAGATGTGAAAGTTCCCATTTACGCGCGATCGCAAATTGCAGAAGTTTGGCTAGTAGATTTAGAAGCACAATGCTTAGAAGTATACCGCCAGCCAACACCCAACGGTTACAGTTTAATCCAAAAGTTTTGGCGCGGTCAACAAGTTTCGCCTCTAGCATTTCCTGATTGGGAAGTCAATCTCGATTTCATACTCGGATAGTTGCAGCAAACATTCCCAATTACCCATTCCCAATTACCCATCCCCAATTACCCATTCCCAAAATTAAACCACCCGATAAACAAAACTCAAAGTCGCCCAAACATTCACATCCAAAGCCAAATCATCCGTCGATATTCCCAGCTTCTGCACGCCCGGAATGCTAGCCGCGTGCAAATCTTCCAACACAGCCCGCGCCACATTTAAAGGATTCAACAACACCAACGGTAAAGTATCCCTTGTCTGCTGCATTTCCATTGCTGCCATAGCGCGATCGAACTTGCCCTCACTAACTATAATTAAAGTTTCCGCCAAACCCAAAGCCCCAGACACCGCCAAGCCCAAAGCCCCGGCCGCCGGCACGCTCACATTGTCTCCAGGGGCGATCGCCCGCGACATCCCCTCCTCAGTACCCAGCACTGACAGCCGTCCCGCGCTGTCCGAGGAAAACACCGCAGCATAAACCGGGCGACCGCTCTCGTTATACAACCTATATTGAATTCGGCTGCCGATCGGCAAACTTAGTATACCCAAATTGCTCGATTTCTCGGTTTCCCCGCTCAGGGGTTGCAACCGGTAATCACCACTCGCCCGCACCGACTCCCGCTGCACCATCACCCGCGCTTGCGGCGCCAGAGTTGCCAAAACCGCCCGCACCTTCAGCCGCGAAGATGTCTCATTGACAGTCAGCCGCAGCAACTTCGCCGCCTGCAATGCTTTCAACTGCGGAATCAACCGCTGCACCGCCACTTTAACCGCTTCTCCCCCGTCGCCCTGAGTGTCGGGAACCGGCATTTGGCCGACAGAAAACAAACCGTAGCGGCCTTGATACAAAGCAGGTTCGTAAGCCGCAGGAGTCTGAGCGACAATGGTTTCGGGCACTCTCCCGAACCGAAAATCCGCCGGTTGCTCGCTCGCTACGGCTGAAATTTGCGGCACTGTCGCGAAAGCACTGGTAGCATCCACCCGCTCGATTCGTTCCAAACCAGAGTCTAAAGCTACTGTCAAACCGATGTTTCGCGGCAATACCCGAATTTCTTCCCTCACCAAATCGCCGGCGGTTAATTGCCCTTCTGTACGATCGAGCTTATCTAAAATTTGAGCTTTCGCAGACAAACCGCTGCGCGATCGCAGCAACAGTCGTGAAGTATAGCTGCTATCCTCTAGGGAATCGCTCTCTTTTGCATCCACCGCAAACACCGAGCCTTCGCAGCACTCCAAAACCCCCGCCGACAAACCGCCCAGCCACAACTGCACAGTTTTGCCGCCATCTTCCACCCCCGTCACAGCCCCGTCAGCAGCAGCGGAATTCAACATTAAACTTGTGGCAAAATTCAGCGCCGGCGCGGTTGTTAAATTGTCACGGCGAATTTGCGGTTGCTGCGATAATCCCGCCCTTTGCTCGACTGTGCCCGCCGCGCGGCTGAAACTCAGGCTGAAGCTGCTAGCCGGAGTCGCCAACCACAGAGTTTGGGTGAGGGCGTAGGTAAACAAACCCGCAGTAAATCCGTTCCACTGTTGTTCCCCGGCGATTTGAGAATTGGCGGCTGCACTCAGCAGGGCGATCGCCCTACTGTTGTTTTTGCCTGACTGGAGACCTTTGGCAAACGTCAATTCTGCGAGGCTTGGCTGCCCGATGGTGGGGCGCGGACGGGAACGGATGCGAAAGTTGCCGTTTTTGAGGAAACCCGGATAGCTGTAGCTAGTGTCGAGGATGGCGATCGCATTTTCCGTCGCGAGCGATCGAACCAACTGCAACAGCGTTTCCTCTAAAATATCGTTGACCGATCGATTTTCTAACAGCGGTACCACGTCATCGGCGGGTACTAAACTATTTTGCATTTTTGCCGGAGAGTCGATCGAGCTAACTCGGCTACCGCAGCCGCTAAAGTGAAAAACCACCACATCACCCGGTTTTGCTTGTTCGCTCAAATGACTCACAAAAGCCGTCTCAATATTTTCCCTGGTAGCGCGAGCATCAGTCAAAGTCAGAATATCCGACGGCGCAAACCCAAACCGATATATCAGCAATTCCCGCTGCAATTCCACATCCGTCACACAGCCGTGCAGGGGCGAGTCTGGATATTGGTCAACCCCCACCAACAAAGCCAATTTACGCGCTGTTGGCTGGGCTAAAGCTTCCGAGTAGCGCGATCCCAACCGCAACCATCCAGCCTCGCTGATTCCGAGGGCGGCCAGCACCCGGCCAGCTTGCTGCAAAAATTCCCGCCGCTTAAGTCCCATTTTTAAATAGCTTTGGATTTTATGTTTGGATATTTCAGTTAAATCACCCTAAATAATTTTAGGGGATTTCATTAGATTGTGACTTATACCAATTCTCAAAACTTATACAACATTAGTAGGATGCGTCGCAAATCCCAAAACCTTGGAATCCAGTAGATGCTGACTGTTAATTATTAAGATTTTTTTTAAGTTTTAATTTTTGAGTTTCAAGCTTAAATTTTATAATTTAAAACTCAAAACTCAAAACTCAAAACTATTCACAATGCCACCAATACCAAAGTTAAAGACTTAAATCTCGTAACTAAAAATATTCATAGCCTTCGCTAATTCGGCAGCGACTTCGGGTCGAGAAAACTGCGGCGGCGGCAATTTTCCAGCGCGCAACATCTCGCGCACTTTGGTTCCCGACAAATGCACCCGCTGTTCCGGAGTGCTGGGACTTGTTTTAGTTGTACCCATTTGTTCCGTCACCTTGCAATAGAAAGCGTGCTCGAATTTCATCGGCACAATTCCCAATTCCGATGGCTCAAATTCGTCAAAAATGTGTTGGGCGTCGAAGGTGCCGTAATAATCGCCAACTCCAGCGTGATCGCGCCCGACAATAAAGTGAGTGCAGCCGTAGTTTTTGCGAATTAAAGCGTGAAAAATTGCTTCTCTGGGGCCGGCGTAGCGCATCGCCGCCGGATTAATTGCCAAAATTACGCGATCTTTTGGATAGTATTTATCTAGCAGAATTTCGTAGCAGCGCATCCGCACGTCAGCAGGGATGTCATCATCTTTAGTTGTCCCGACTAGCGGGTGCAAAAATAATCCGTCTACTGTTTCTAAGGCGCATTTTTGGATGTATTCGTGGGCCCGGTGGATGGGGTTTCGGGTTTGGAAACCAACTATGGTTTTCCATCCTTTTTCTTTGAACAGTATTCTCGATTTTGCCGGGTCAATTTGGTATTGCGGAAACCGCGCATCTAGTTCGCGTTCCAGCAGCCAAACTTCGCCTGCGAGGTTGATTGGCCCGGATTGGTCTACTACTTGGACGCCCGGGTGTTTGAGGTCGTCGGTACGGTAGACGTTGAGGGCTTCTTCTTCTTTGCTGTAGCGGTATTTTTCTGCGAGTTCCAAGATACCGGCAAATTCGCCAGCCGGGGAGTCGAGGCGGACTAAGCCGCCTTCGGTGAGGGTGTCGGCGACTGCTTCGCTGACACTTAGGGTGATGGGAATCGACCACGGGAGGCCGTTGGAGAGGCGCATTTCTTTGACTACCGATCGATAATCAGCTTGGCCCATGAACCCTTTGAGGGGACTCAGGGCGCCTATGGCGATCATTTGCAGGTCGGAGATCGATCGATCCGAAAGCTGGACTCGCGGCAGGGACTCTGCTTTGTCGAAAAATTCCTGTCTTTGGTCTAGTGTAGCAATGCGGTTGACCAGGATGCCGCCGTGAGGGGCAATGCGGTCTGAATGCTGGCTCATGTCGATTTGAAGTTGTTGGTTTTATCTGCCAGAGTACATAGTACCAAGCCCAGGCTGTAAATCTACATTATTTTTTAATTTTTCTGGAGTTGTGCAGAATGCTGATTAAGGCGGGGATGAATTTCTTTAAACTGCAAACTCCCACTCAAAACTCTCAAATTTCCTGTCCGATCGTGTGCCGTAGATTACCATCATAAAAAAGGTTTGCAGTAAGGTTTGTAGTGCGGACTTCAGTCCGCAAATTGCTGCGGACTAAAGTCCGCACTACGAACTGTAAGGTTTGTAGTGCGGACTTCAGTCCGCAAATTGCTGCGGACTAAAGTCCGCACTACGAACGGTTTGTAGTGCGGACTTCAGTCCGCAAATTGCTGCGGACTGAAGTCCGCTTTTGCGGACCGCACTACGAACGGCTGGTTAATCGATCGCACGCGATATCACGTTTGCACTTGAAATTCTTCGGGCGCTATTCCCCAATTTACCCAGCTAATTGCTTCTTTAGCCGTTAGCACTTTTGGCGGCACTCGCAAAGCGTGAATGTGTCCCGTACTCGGACAGGTCATCTTCAACAAATATATCGGCTCTATGTCAACATCATTATCTATTTTCAACAAAGTATATTCTTGCCAAGTATCCAATTCTATTGCTTGCAATTCTTGACAAATTTTCTGATAGCCGATCGCCCCTATCAACACTCGCCGCACTTCCGCATTCTTTTCTCTTAGCAGCCACGCAGCCTCCCAATACTCCGGCGCAACTTGACCGATGCTTTCGGGTAACAGCACGCCGCGATAAGAGTATACCCTGAAGTTGTCAGCAAATTCGATGGCGGGCTGACATAAAGCGTGGAGCAAATATTCGCTGTCAAAATGAATTTTTCGCGGGCGATCGCACACAAAGCACTTTTTCTCAAACGGGTAAATCCAGCCGCAGTTTTCGACTAAAGCTTTAAAGGCTGAGTACAAAGAGCGATCGCACTTTAATCCTAACACCTCAATACAAAAATCTACCCAACTTCCGTGACAGGCCGAAAGTTCAGATAATATCCAATTATTATTATAGGTTATATTGACAAAAAATTGGTGAAATCTCGCGCCCAACTTCTTTGCTAACAAGGCATAAACTTCGTCTTTAACATGAATTTGGAATTGACTGATCAGTTGAGCGTACAGCGGGTTATAGAGTTGGCTGTAAATCTGATTTTCCAGTTTGCGATCGAGTTGACTTCTTAATGTATCGTACAATTCATTATGAATTTTGTCTCGAATTTCGCTACCAGTTTCCAAACCAGAATCGCGTATCCTTAGCCGTTCAAGAGCTTCCAAAGCTGTGTAAGGGCTGTCGCAGAAAATAATTTCCGGTTCGCCCAAGCCGATGATGTTGTAGGCGGTGTTGATGGCGGCTGTCGCGATCGGGCGATCGACTGGTGCGATCGACAGTCCAATTTGCCGCCACTTTTCGCGATAAATGGGAGTTAGCGCTGCTTGTTCGGGAGTTAGTGCGATCGTTGGTACATTCATCTTATTTTATTTTCCATTCAATAATTAATTTAGTGCGATCGTTCCGACTTCATTGCTCAAAAAGATAGAAGGACTGAAGTCCTCACTACAAACCTGAAGGACTTAAGTCCTCACTACAAACCTGAAGGACTTAAGTCCTCACTACAAACCTATTTTATGAGACTCGTTAGATTATTTGTATAAATTAACAATTTTTTGCAAAACCCCTAAAATCGTAGGAAGATTATCCAGATAATAAACATCATCATCAATAATTAAATTATTTCCTTTTAATTTAAGAAACCGCCAGACAACCCCCGAAGTTACACAGCCAAATACGGCAGGGATTGATTTTTTTTGGCGTTCGTTAAATAGCTGAGCCGCCACCATTTGTGCAGCACACTGTGGCAGACAAGATTCTATTTCTCCGCTTTTTGTTTCTCTAAGTGCAAAAAACGGAACTTTAATTTCAAAATTTAACGGTGCCCCAGAGAATAGAAAGTCGCATTCTCCATGCAATCCCTGAGAAACATCTACATCAAATGCCCAACCGGAAAAAATAGAAAATTGTCTGTGATTTTTTTCTCTAAATTCTAACAAAATAGGAGAAATAATCCGTTCGGAACGTTCTTTTGCTGTTGTCACAGCAGTGTTAGAACTAATTTCGAGAGCTCTCCAAAGCCATTGGGATGGTTCTAAAGGAATAATTTTGGCACTCAAAATCGGACTGAGTGACATCTCCAATCCAAACCGATCTTTTAATTGTTGAAAAGTGAAGGTTCTGTAGGACATATAGCATTTGTCAGAAAGATGAGGTACTATCCGGCATAGGGCATAGGGCATAGGGCATAAGTCTCCGCGGGCATACCTCACCACGCTTGAGAACGGCTATAGCTTAATTAGCAAGGGAGCATCTCATTTTTATAAAAAGCATTTTTTTATGTGAGTGCTGTCGGGAGATTGCAGGGGTTACAGAAAACCCGTGCGATCTCCCGACAGCACTATAAAGACAAAACTGAAAGGCTCTCAATAGCAACCCTTAAAGAATTTGTGAACCTCTTTCTTTTTTCTATCTCGCGACGATAAGTAAATCCTTATTTTTCTTCCTTATTTCTATCCTGAGCGACTTGTCAGCCCGCGCAGCCGAAGCGAGCCTTCTTCTCTCTGGCATCTTTTGACAGTGGACAGTTGAGAGTGGACAGTTGACAGTAGATATAGCGGTTTTCAGAAAGATGAGGTATGACTGACTGCTTGTAGAACCAATAAACTCAGAGGGCTCTCTTCCCAACTACGTCTGCGAATCTTTCTGAGAAAGGCTATAGGTGACTTTTTACCGACTGATGACTGATGACTGATGACTGATGACTAATGACTTCTAAACATTTAACCACTGAAGGAGTATCTTGGGTGCTGGCAACAAAATAATTAACAAAAGCCCGATCGCCAGCAACCCCAAAAAATCTCGCCTATCGTCCAATTCGCTCACATCATTCAACGCAGGTTCGTCGTTGAGGGGCGTCAAAAACAAAATAATTGCCCACAACAGCAAACCCTGTTCCAAAAAAGAAAGCAGCAGCATACAAATTCTGGCAAATTGCCCGATCGCCATACTCGCCCGCTGGCCGAACATCGCGTGTACAATGTGGCCCCCGTCGAGTTGTCCCACAGGCATTAAATTAAACGCAGTCACGATCAAACCCAAATAACCCGCCACCGCTACCGGATGCAAATGAATCGCAGTTTCCGCATTGAAAGCGCTGCCCAAGGTTAACTTGCTCAACCAAGTCATCAGCAGCGAAAATTTCGGACTGAAAGAGTCAAAATTTAACATTCCCGACTTCTCAGACAGCGGTACAATTGTCGAATGATTCAAACCCCAAATCAACAACGGCACTGTTGCAACCAAACCCGCCAGCGGGCCGGCAATACTCACATCAAATAAAGCTCGGCGGTTGGGAATAGGACTCCGCATTTGAATGAATGCGCCAAAAGTTCCCAAGAAAAAAGGAACCGGAATAAAATAAGGTAAAGTCGTGCAAATTTTGTAGAATCTGGCAGCTAAATAGTGACCGGATTCGTGAATTCCCAAAATTGTAATTAGAGCCAGCGAGTAAGGCAAACCCTGAAGCAACATATACGGGTTGGACTGCAAAATTTTTTCAGTGACTCCGGCAATTTGCGACCCGACAATTGTAGTGGTAAACACCGTAATCAGCACCAAAGCTAATGCAAAAAATGGCCTGGTTACAGGTTCTTTTTTGACAGGAGTTTCCCCGGATTGGCGGCTGGGATTGGGAACTATGGCAAAAAAAGGTTGACCGCTCAAGCTGTTTTGAAATATGACTAAAAAGCGATCGCCAAAATGCTGCTCCACATTCTCCCGAATCGCCTGGTAAGCCGCCTCCGGGTTCGTTCGCAACTGTCCCCGACAAATGACAGCCTGCGGGCGAAATTCTAAATCTCGCAAAAAGTAAATTGACCAGGGAAAACAATCGCGCAAGCTGGCTTCTTCCTCGGAATCGATCGGGCGCAGGGGCGGTTTTGGCTCTGTCGGTTCAGTCGCAGAACCTTCTACTTGCGTTTGTGTTTGGGCGATAATTTCCTTGCGCCCCAACTGTACCAAAAACCAGTACAAAAAAGGGCAAACCAGAAAAGGTATAATTACCAACTCGGGCGGTACTTTTTTGCTCGCGCCGTTAACTAAAAGCCAACCGCTCCAAATCAGTGCGGGCGCCATCATTACCAGCCACAGCAGCCATACCGGAGTGCGTGTGATGCGGCTGGTGCTGCTTTGCAACAAGTAGTAAGATATCCACCCCAATACCAGCAACCATAGTAAAAAGAACATAATATTTATTCCATGCCTCTCAATACTTCCTTGAAACAACAGAGTTCAGTCTCCAAACAGCCCAGGCTGGTGCTGGCACATATTTTTGCTTTCCCACCTAACCGGGATACCCTGGGTGCGACAGCTTATTTCATTGTAGAAAACGAATCGAACATCCTGGTAGATTGTCCCGCTTGGGATGAGATTAACCAAGCCTTTTTGCGGGAAAACGGCGGCGTGCGGCTGCTGTTTCTCACCCACCGCGGCGCGATCGCCAAGGCGCGGGAGATTCAGGAAGCCACGGGCTGCGATATCCTGGTTCAAGAGCAGGAAGCTTATTTGCTCCCGGGATTGAAGCTGACGGTTTTTGAGCGAGAATTTGCTGTGGGCGATCGCATAAAAGCATTGTGGACTCCGGGTCACTCTCCTGGTTCATCTTGCCTTTATGATACTGGCAGCGGTGGAGTGTTGTTTACCGGCAGGCACTTGCTTCCCAATCGAGAAGGCGCCCCGACACCGCAAAGAACGCCAAAAACTTTTCACTGGCCGAGGCAAATTAACAGCGTGCAGTCAATTATCGATCGATTTTCGCCCTCGACTCTGCAATATATCTGCCCCGCTGCGAATACTGGTTTTTTGCGGGGAAAAGGATCGATCGATCGGGCTTTTGAGCAATTAATCAATCTGGATTTAACAGTTTGTTTGCAGAATTAAGAATACCGGGCGGTTGAAACCGCGTCTATACAAGCAAAACCTGAGCTGAGAGGGGTTGAAGAAGACGCTCGCGGTTTCAACCGCCGTCTTATCAATCGCGTATTGGGTTAAAATTACCTTATTTTCTTTAGTCCGCGCACCATCCGGACTTCCTGTGTGTAGACGCGGTTTCAACCGCCGTCTTATCTTATTCCGCCGATTCTTACAACCGATTATTACGGCCAATTATTACCGCCGATGATTATGGAAAAAACCGAAAAACAAAAAATGCTCGCCGGCGAATTATATTTAGCAGCAGACGAGCAATTAATTGCCGATCGCCAGCGAGCCCGCCGCCTCACCAGAATCTACAATTCTACCCGCGAAGACGAACCCGAGAAACGGTTAGAAATCCTTGCCGAATTGTTTGGTGCAATGGGGCCCAAAATTGAAATCGAGCCGCCTTTTTACTGCGATTTCGGCAGTAATATTTATGCAGGAAACGGATTGTACATGAATTTTGGCTGCGTGATTCTCGACTGCAATCGAGTTAACATCGGCGAAAACTTGCTGTGCGGCCCCAACGTGCAAATTTACACTGCTTTTCACCCCACAGATCCGGAAATCCGACTTTCTGGCCGCGATCTCGCCGCTGAAATTAATATTGGTAATAATGTTTGGATTGGTGGCGGCAGTATTATTTGTCCGGGAGTCACTATTGGCGACAATAGCACGATCGGCGCAGGCAGTGTTGTTGTCAAAGATATTCCCGCAAACGTCGTGGCGGCGGGGAATCCTTGCCGAATTATCCGGCAGTTGCCTTGATGTGGTACGATCGACTCACTGGCGCGATCGGCTTTTTGGAGCTTTACACAAAAATTTTACAGACTATAACCGCCAGTTTGAGATTTTTCAGGTAAAATCCCCCGAAAAAATCTGCGGCCAAAATCTCAAATCTCAAATCTCAAATCGCTTAATTTCTCTCTCTCGTTTTCTCCACTACCAAGCTTTTCTTATGACGACTGCAACAGTTTATCCCAACGCACCCGAACTCGGCACCGACGACTACATAGTAGTGGGTTTAGCCACCTGCTTCATCAAAGAAGAAGGCGAAGTTCATCAAGTAAAAGTAATCGAACCTATCCCCTCAGCAGCTTTGCAAGCAATTGTCAAGGGAATTCCCACATCTTATGAAATGGCTTGGGGGACGACTTTAGGATCGGTGTTCGACGGCGAATCACCCCAAAGGCTGCCGGAATTCCCCGCCGAAGCTCAGTTTAGCGAAGAATTTGGCTTTCGGGCGATCGCCGCAGCCCGCACTTACAAAATCCGCCCCGAGGCTCAAGTTCACATTCCCTTAGGAACAGTTCGCAACGACTTTACGTATTCCTTAGAACGCAAAAGAGTGCTCAACACCGAGCGCGTCATTCGCACTGAAGACAATGTGAAACAGCACGAACACACTCACAAGGTTCTTTAAATAAATCGCCCAACTGCGGCAATTTAGCAGCGAAAAGAGTTTTGAGATGTGAATTAAAAATTTAACAATTTTTTCGTTCATGAATAACTCAAAACTTCAAAAATTTGATTATAAAAAAGCCTAATATCTCAAGGTAGGGTGCGCAGTGCGCACCTTACATAATTCCACAAAAGCAATACATTTCAACATTACCTAATAAGACAAAGCCCAAACATCTCAAAGTCTGGTGCTGATGGGCGTACCTGGCCCAATTGACAGAAATTGTTAATAACTGTCAACAAAACTCTTAAATTGTTGAATAAATATTTTAATCGATCGAAAACATGGTACAATCTGATTCCAGTTTAACAAGGTGAGCCCACCAGCGGGAAAAAATTAAAAAATCCCCGCAATTATTGAATGCTAGTAGTTTCAGACTCCTGGCAGGCGGGCAAGTTCATCGCAGGTGAGCTGAGGATTTCAATCTCACAAATTGGTCAAACCATGCGAAGCTTTGCGAGAGTGAAGTGGTGGAAATTAACTAGAATATTGCCAGCGAGATTGAAGGGCGAATACAATGTTCGCTACAAAATTGCGCTGTTAATTTTGGGCGTAACAATTCTGGCAGCTAGCATCGCTGGTTGTATCAGCTATCAAAGCGTGCGCCGCTTGATTGTCAACAAAAGCGAGCGAAATGCTTTGTTAGAAGTTAAGGAGCGCGGTAACAAGATCGATCGCTGGATCGGCACTAAAAAGACTGAACTTGAAACCCTCGCCAACACTCCTCCGGTGCGATCGATGAATTGGTCTGTGGCAGGCCCTTATTTAAAATCGGAAGTAAATCGACTCCAAGATTTCAAACATTTTGCATTGATTGAACCCGACGGTTCTTATTTTACCACAAAAGTCGGCAGAGCTTTGATTAATGTCAGCGATCGCCAACACTTCAAAAAGGCAATGGCTGGGGAAGTCTATGTTTCAGATCCAACCATTTCTCGCACGCTCAAAAAACAAAGTATTGTTCCGATTTCGGCTCCGGTGTGGTCAAATTCTCTGGAGAATCAATCAAAAAAGCCGATCGGAGTAATGAATGGTGTCATTAGCATCGAGCGAATTGCGGAAGTAGCAGGAAAGC
This sequence comes from Microcoleus sp. PH2017_12_PCY_D_A, assembly GCF_020738565.1. Taxonomy (NCBI): domain Bacteria; kingdom Bacillati; phylum Cyanobacteriota; class Cyanophyceae; order Oscillatoriales; family Microcoleaceae; genus Microcoleus; species Microcoleus sp. PH2017_12_PCY_D_A. The sequence continues at coordinate 27,482 of NZ_JAEQCI010000071.1, forward strand.
TGGAATATGGAGTGGGAACTTACGCTTTTGTGCTCAATTCTCAAGGAGTGCCGATTGTCCATCCCGACGCTCGGTTAATGGGAAATATTGACAAAACCGCTCCCAGTCTTTTAGAGTCCGCAGATACTAATTTGGCAAATGTAACCCGGGAGATGGTTTATCAAAAAACCGGGATTGTACTGACTCAAATTAACGACGCCAGAGTTTATGTTGCCTATCTTCCTTTACAACAAGCTGAATGGTCGATCGCCCTGGTAATTCCCTGCGACAATCTCGAAAAAGAACTGTTCGCCTTAAATATATTAGCAGCAGCAGCCACGGGACTCTTCGCCGCAGCTATTTTGGCAGTAATTGTGGCACTGAAGCTATTTTCCCAAAAGTGCATTCGCACTCGCACAGAAGCCCTGATCCACCGATTGACAGGCCGCATTCGCGCTTCCTTGGAACTCGATCGCATCCTGCAAACTACAGTAGACGAACTCGGTACCTTGCTAAAGCTCGATCGAGCAATTTTCGGCTGGTACGACCCCCGGCAAGATACTGTAGAATTTTGCTGGGAATATTGCCGGGAAGGTTTACCGGGGCGCTTGGGAATCTTTGGCGCCACAGGAGGGCCCTCTGGAGATTTAGCTGCACGGCTGCATCGGTGCGAAACGATACTTCTGAAGAAAACCTCCGCCCCCGATGCCACAGAGTCTCAGGAAGTGGCCCATCTCGAACTCACAGACAGCCACTACGCAGTCGTACCCGTACTGACTCAGACTAATCGGTTGGGATATCTGTTCGCCAGCGCTAATCGGCGGTTTGCGACTCCCGAGGAAGTGGAAGTTTTGGAAACAATTGCAGACTCACTGGCGATCGCAATTTCCCAATCCCAACTCCACGGGCAAATTCAAGAAGAACTCAAGCTTTTAGAAGAAGTATTAGCCCAACTCAGAAGAACCGAAGAGCATTTAGTACAAAGCGAAAAAATGACAATAGTCGGTCAGCTCGCCGCCGGAATTGCCCAGGAAATTAACAACCCAATAAACTTTATTTATGGCCGCTTGATTCACGTCAACGATTCTCTCAATGATTTGCTGAATATACTTCGCCTATACCGCGAACAATATCCCACACCAGTGCCGCGAATTGCCAAAGAAATAGAGAGCTTCGACCTAGATTTTATCAGCGAAGACTTGCCACAAATTCTCAATTCTCTGAAAATAGGGACCGATCGCATACGCCAAAGCGTCCTGGCTTTGCGGAACATTTCACTTCCTGACGAAGCCAACAAAGAACGCGCCAACCTTCACGAAAGCATCGATAATATTCTGCTGTTGCTCGCTCACCGACTGGATAAAAAAATCTTAGTAGTCAAAGAGTACAGCAACCTGCCACCAATTTTGTGTTATCCCGGTCAACTGAGCCAAGTCTTTGCTAATATCCTCAGCAAGGCGATTGATGCTGTTAACCGGATTGACAAATTCGATCAAACTATTACAATTAAAACAGATATTGTCGAGCATTCAACAGGCAGGTTTATTGCAGTATCGATCGCCCACAACGGTTCTCGAATTCCGCCGGAAATTCAAGACCGAATCTTTGATCCGTTTTACCATACCAAATCCTTGAAAAATTTTACAGGATTGGGGCTATCGGTTTGCTATAAAATTATTGTAGATTTGCACGGCGGGCGCCTGACAGTTCAATCTCCAGTGCCATCTCAAATTGAATCTCAGACTCTATCTCAAACTGAGGGTGGTGCTGAGTTTATAGTAGAATTGCCGATCGTTTGATATCGTATTCCGCAGCCTAGGAAACCCGCCACCAATCTTGCGGAACACCGCAAAAAGCTTCATATCGGTTCGTAGTGAGGACTTTAGTCCGCAAGAAAGAAGGACTGAAGTCCTCACGATCAAACTAGAGAGTGAGGTTCGTAGTGAGGACTTTAGTCCGCAAGA
>NZ_JAEQCI010000071.1:29569-40659 GCF_020738565.1 Microcoleus sp. PH2017_12_PCY_D_A
TCCGCAAGAAAGAAGGACTGAAGTCCTCACGATCAAACTAGAGAGTGAGGTTCGTAGTGAGGACTTTAGTCCGCAAGAAAGAAGGACTGAAGTCCTCACTACGAACCTAATTCTAAATTCTTCACCAAACTTGATATGATAGGATTAGGGGAATAATAAAGTCTTCCGTAGGGTGTGTCGCTTCCACCATCTTTAAGAAAGACCGACAATCTAATAGCGACACACCTGGAAGCTTCAATGAACCTATAAACAAGCCGAGTTTTTTTACTGTAGCTTTTTTTATAAATGATATTACCAATACTTCGGACAGTTTTAGATGCGATCGAGTCTCCGAAACCCTTGCTGGCTATATGCTGGACTATTTTTTCAATGTTTGACTTTGCCCCACTCGTTGAAAAAACTGTCCGAAGTATTGATTACCCGAAAGAATTGGTAGAAAGCCCCAAGCTTTTTCGGAAGAAATTAAAATCAGACGATTCCTTACTCCAATCCTCTTCCTTCCTTTCTCAAGTGATGTCAATTGTCAACTGTCACAGGTCAACTGAACTCTTCCCCATTGTGACAGGTTTCTGATAATTAGAAGTGTAACCTGGTAAAACTTTTATACTCGGCTGGGCGACTCGTAATGTTAAAGAAAGACGCACTTTACCACTTCTATTATAAATAGAACGATGTACAAGTCGATCCGTAAATAAAATAAACTCACCGGGTTTTAAAACTACCGCGATAGCCTTCTCTTCTACTTCCTTAGGAACTCGAAAAAAATGATTTCCACTAAAGGGATCGGTAATTTTGACTTGACATTTTTCGACTTCACTTTTCGAGATATATTCAAACCCGTTTGTCTCCGTTACTTCTGTTAAACCAATATAAATATTAATTGTTTTTCCCTCCCCACTCAGTAAATTAGGATAAATATCTCGATGCCAAAAAGGAATTAATTGACGTGAGGGATAATTAGCCCATAATTCCGATCTCCATAATTTTAAATTGTCCCCTAAATAAGCTGTCAGTATTTTTAATAAATTCTCATCTTGACACAGGTGCAACACCGCAGCCGAATCCAAATGTCTTTCCATATAAAATTGGCCTTTGTAACATTGAACAAGCAGTAACACAATTGAACCAAATTGGAACCTCAAAAAGGCTCTTAATGCCTGAGTCAATAAAACTTTAACGGGTGGTTTTGGTAAAACTTCCTGAAAGATACGATCGCAAATAGTCGCGAGTTCATCCTGATTTAAGTTGAGTTCGTAAGGCCCCCATATCTCATCACTAGCATCGTAATTATTTCTCTCTTTCTGGACGGCTTGAGTGCAGCCAGTCCATAATAAACTTTTTTCCCACAACTCGCGGCATAAATCATTATTTTGTGCTAATACAGGTAATTTTATTTCTTGTCCTGTTCGACCTAAAAATTTACCTGTGATCGACTCAAATTCTGGAGAATTTGCACATAATAGACTGCTATAAGCTCCCTTTTCGGGACTAATTCCTAAACCGAGATATTTGCTCAAACGATGACCGATGGTAATATTAGATTGGACAAAACCTGGATGAACTGCGTTAACTGTCACATTCGTTAATTTTTGGGCAAGCTGTCTGGTTAATAGCAACAGGCAAAGTTTAGATTGGTTATACAATTCAATAAAATTCAAAGGTGTTTTTTTGACAAATAAATCCCACTTAATTTGAGTGGGTTTTAATGCTAAATCTGAGGAGACAAAAATTACGCGACTTGGGGCGGAATCTGGGATTTTATATAATAATAAATAAGTCATAAGAAAATGACCTAAATAATTGGTTCCCCAAATCAACTCAAATCCTTCTTGAGTCATTCCTCTGGCGTCGAATATTCCGGCATTGTTGACGAGGATATGTAAGGGCAAATTTCGGTCTTGAAATAGTTTAACACAGTGACGCACTGACTCTAAGGAGGCTAGATTTAAGGGTAAATATTCTATATTGGGATTTCCGGTAGTTTCACGGATGTAGGCGATCGCAGTTGTAGCTTTTTCCTGGGATCGACAAGCAATAAAGACGTGATGTCCTAATTTAGCTAAACCTAAAGATGTCATTAAACCCACACCGGAATTACCACCAGTAACGAGACAAACTTGCATAAATTAATTGATTTTTGATGTTGTTGAGAGTTATTATATTACGGTTGGCGTTATAATTTATTAGGATGCCTTCGCATTTTCTGGAATCGTTTCGCGGGTTTTATAGGCAGACAAAGCACAAAAATCATAACCTGCTTCATCGGATGCTGATTTCAGCAGGGTGGCAAAGTTAACATTTCCTAGTACAGTGCCCCTAGGAGCACCTGTTAAATAGTTTGGTCTATCGCGGCGATTTTACCAGAAACAGCAGTACACAATCAATGGCGGTTCGCGACTAAGATCGATCGACAAAAGAGCGAATTTTCTGCCACCAAACAGTAGGTGAATCCTCCTGGCGGTATTTGCGATCGAACATCGACAAAATTAGGGGCCAACCTCCCACCTTCGCACTCATCAACAAGTGCATTAGCAGACAAAACACCAATATCACCCATCCCGTCAAATGCAAATAATACCAAACCTGCGTCAAATCCCCCGCCGGCAGCCATTCTTCCTTAACCATACTCCCAGATGCGATCGCAAATGTCAGCGCTAACAACATCAAAGTATTCACAATCCGGTGCAAACTGTACCACCAAATCGGTTTTCCCAACTGAGTTAGTTTGGCAAAAGAATCTGGCTGCACCAAGCGTCTTTGACCTGCATACAAACTGTACAATGCAAAAGCCGGCATTGCTCCTAACAGCAACAGCTTGCCAAAAGTGCCGTGAATCCCGATAATGTCTGCAATCGGAGGTACGGGTACTTTGCCCAACCGCCCGTCATAGGTATTGTACACTAGAAATGCGCTCAAAATTGACAAAAGGGCGATCGCAGCGTTAGCCCCGTGCAGTAATCTGAGCAGCAGTGGCTGGTAAGGTCGAGATTGCGGCATCCTTAATTCTGCTACTTAATAAATAGTCGTTCCTATAATACAGCCAAGCGCGGATTTTTTCAACAGGTTTGTAGTGAGGACTTCAGTCCTCAAAAAACAGGTTTGTAGTGAGGACTTCAGTCCTCAAAAAACCGAGGACTGAAGTTCTCACTAGGAACTTTATAACGGTTATCAAACAGGTTTGTAGTGAGGACTTCAGTCCTCAAAAAACAGGTTTGTAGTGAGGACTTCAGTCCTCAAAAAACCGAGGACTTCAGTCCTCACTACGAACTTTATAACGGTTATTTTACGGGGTCTGATATCATTAAATGTCTCATTGTCCTTGTGCGCTGTGCTAACAGTGATATCACCAGTCTCTGCCTCCAATTCCCCAAAAATGCTATAACAGCAATATTGTATTCAAATAAAAAATTGTGTTGAAACTTTACGGCGGGGCCCGCAGCAGGGCCTCAATTGTCAAGTGGTATCTCGAAGAAATAGCGGTTCCTTACGAATTTGTGATGCTGGATATGCAAGCAGGGGAACACTTGCAGCCAGAGTTTCTTGAAATTAATCCGATCGGCAAAGTACCGGGAATTGTTGACGGAGATTTTAAACTTTGGGAATCCGGGGCAATTTTGCTGTATTTAGCTCAAAAATATGGTAAGATGCCGGACGCTGTGGAAAAACAAGCCGAAATTGTGCAGTGGGTCATTTTTGCTAACGCTACTCTCGGCCCGGGAATATTTGTGGAAGCCAGCCGCGATCGCGAAACCCCGAAATTGTTACAACCCTTAAATCGCATTTTCGAGAAACAGCCGTTTTTAATGGGCGATGAATTCGGTGTCGCCGACGCAGCAGTCGGGTCAATGTTGGCCTACATTCCAATGATGTTAAAATTAGACCTCAGTGCTTATCCGGCTGTTTTGGATTACATGAAGCGGATCTCGGAAAGACCGGCATTTAAAAGTGCGATCGGCGGAAGTTGAAGGAAGTTCGGCAACGGATTTTTTAACGGATGTAACGGATGTAACGGATAGAGGAGTGGTGCGCTGCGAACCGAGAAACCGGGTTTTTCACTATTATTGAGGGTTTTAATCAAGTATTTCGCAAAAAACCCGGTTTCTGGCCGCCCATGCGTCCACGAGTAGCACAGAAGCAAAAACGAAACAAAACTTAACAGCTAAAATCAGGGGCAATTGCTGAATTGCCCCTGTTTTTAAGGAAATCAGACTTATCTGAACCCGACAGCCGCTTGCCAGACAAAAGCCAGCAGCAAGAAAAACACCGGAATCACTGGCAAAACATTAATCAAAGGATCAAAGATCGCATAAGCCTCGGGCAGTTTAGCCAACAGTAATGCAGCTTCCATGAATCAACCTACCTATCCAACACAATTTTCATAATTGTCGCATATCTTTACCCACGGCAATCACGATCGATCGACAGTTGGTGCCAGCCAGTGGGCAAACTCTTCGGTAAATCGATCGGCCAAAATCGCCTCCCGCATCTTCCCAGTAAAGCGAATCAACTCCGTCACGTTGTGCAGCGCCAGCAAAGTATAGCTGAGTGCTTCCTTAGCCCGCGCCAAATGCGCCAAATAAGCCCGACTGAATTTTTGGCAGGTATAGCAAGGACAAGACTCATCCAGCGGAGCAAAATCCTCTCGAAAGCGAGCATTTTTCAAATTCCAGCGCTCCCCGCGCACAAAAGCTGTCCCGTGACGGCCCAGCCGAGTCGGAATCACGCAGTCAAACATATCTACGCCGCTCGCCACGGCTAACGCCATTTCGCGATAGGTGCCAATCCCCATCAAATAACGGGGTTTATTTGCCGGTAACAGGGGCGCAGTAACTCTGACAATATCTGCGATCAAATCCCCCGATTCGCCGACGCTAACTCCGCCGATCGCATAACCGGGCAAATCCAAGTCTACCAACTGGTTCGCCGCGCGCGATCGCAAATCGGGGAAAACGCCCCCCTGCACGATGCCGAACAAAGCTTGCTCCGGGCGCGAGTGAGCCTGCATACAGCGTTGCAGCCAGCGGTAAGTGCGATCTGTGGCCGCCTCCACCTCGTCCCGCGTAGCGGGGTAAGGCGGACATTCATCGAAGGCCATAATCACGTCAGCGCCCAACTCGTTCTGAATCTCGATCGACTTTTCCGGCGTTAAATTAATGATGCGGCCGTCGCGGGGAGCTCGAAAAGTCACCCCATTCTCAGAAATAGTCCGCATTTGGCTCAAGCTAAACACCTGAAAGCCGCCCGAATCCGTCAGAATCGGGCCAGGCCAAGCCATAAATTTGTGCAATCCGCCCGCGCCGGCGACAATCGCTTCTCCCGGCTGCAAGTGCAAGTGATAAGTATTTGCCAAAACCATTTGAGAGCCGGCGTCCTCAAGATGTGCCGGTGTCAAGGTTTTGACATTGGCCAGCGTCCCCACCGGCATAAATTTAGGTGTTTCCACAATACCGTGGGGAGTTTTGAAAACCCCCGCACGCGCTTGGGTATGGCTGCAATTAGCCTGACATTTAAAAGAAAATCTCGCCTTGTCTTCAGTCATTAGTCACCGTCGATCGTTAACCGCTACTGGGCAGTCGTTGTTATCTAATAGACATCTCCACAACAGCAAGCTTTGAACAGGCATCCTGCCTGTTCCACAATAATTATTGGAGATGTCTAATCTATTGTTGTAGACATCGCGACAAAAAACCCATGACCCCGCCCAAAAACGGATACAAGTTTCCGACAAGCGTCGTGGAGGGCAAAAAATTTTAGACCCTAGTTTCTACCTCGCAGATTCACGGCGCTGCGAGTAAATCTAAAATCTAAAATCTAAAATCTAAAATCGACTGACTGACTGACGATTAAAATGGGGAATCATCCTCATCCAATTGCAGATCCCAGTTTCCTGAGAGTACCTGATCGACCACCGCATCTAAAGCTGCAGCATTTAAATTCCGGGCGACTTGCTCTTGCAAAGGATTGGAAAGGGGAATTAACCGCAACTGCCGTCCCTCTTGAATCAGGTCAAAATAAGCACCTTCTTCGGGAGAGTGCTTCAGTTCCAGGTAATCAAAACTATATACGTTCAAATAAAGCGCGTGGTTGGCAATCAGGGTAGAACGATCGGGGTTCGCGAAGACTTCGAGCACGTAACCTTCCCCTTCGCTGTAAACCTTGCCATCTTGGATGTGAAGGTAGCGGACACGTCCCAAATCAAACAGCAATCTTTTGATATCGCGCTTGTTGACGACAATGCCAGTATCGATGATGCAAGGAGCAACTACCCTGTTATTCAATTGGTCGTGACTCATGGAGCAAAAGCCTCTGTTGTAGTATGTTCCCGTCTAGGAAATCAGGGATTTAGCTAGAATTCTGGATACGGGAAACGCGGGTAGTGAGTTTAGCCATTTTAGATTGGGATCTTCGGGATCGCTGCCGACACAGGTTTTCCGGGGAAAAGAACTCGGGCAGGAGGAATACCCGATCCAAAGGACTTGGGTGTTACAGTTCCAATTCTGGCACAGGCTAATGAATTAGCAACCGCATACAAGATGAAAAATTTTCTATCTTATGATGGATGATAAATTGGTTCGCTCTACGATCGACTTTTTCCGGACTCAAGGCGCTGCCATCGCAGCCGCGGTCGCTTTTTATACTTGCTTGCCGGTACCGATGTCTTGGACTTTGGAGTTTCGGGGCATTGCTCGCTTGGCACCGGCGATCGGGCTTTTGATTGGCGGGATGCTGGGACTGGCGGATCTGGGCTTGCAGTTGTTGGGAATGCCTGCTCTGACTCGATCGGCCTTGGTGGTAGTTTTGGGCATCGCGGTGACTGGCGGGCTGCACCTAGACGGGGCTATGGACGCGGCGGACGGGCTGGCCGTACCCGACCCCGTTCGCAGGCTGGAAGTGATGCGGGATAGCGTTACAGGGGCCTTTGGGGCGATGGCTGCGATCGCGATCGTCCTGCTGAAAACCGCCGCTCTCTCGGACTTGAGTAACTATCGGTGGTTGGCTTTGATGGGTGTGGCGGGTTGGGGGAGGTGGGGCCAACTGGTGGCGATCGCCCGCTATCCCTATCTCCGCCCCGAGGGTAAGGGAGCTTTTCATAAAGAATCGATTTACTCTCCTTTTGATTTTATTCCAGGAGTGCTGTTGTTGCTAAGTTTGAGCGTGCTGCAAGTTGTCTTGGAGGGCGATCGGTGGCTGTTGGCGGTGGGGATGGCTTTGGGCGGAAGTGCGATCGGAATTTTTGCCGGTGCCTGGTTTAACCACCGTTTGGGGGGTCACACGGGGGATACTTACGGTGCTGTAGTCGAGTGGACTGAGGCTTTGTTGCTGTGTCTTTTGGCGGCCTTGCAAGGGTGATTGAAATCGCTGCTTGTCAAACGAAGTTCACTCCTAGCGAACTAAATAATCAAGGTGGAAATCCGCACTCAACAGCAAGGATTTTCATCCTGTTTGCTGGCAATGGCCGCGCTAGATTAGATACAGAAAACCTCAATCTTCTAAAAAGCTATGGAATATTTAATTGGTGCGATCGTTCTAGGAATGCTGATTTGGGCTGGGATCGAGATTGTCCAAACAGTCCGCAACTGGGAACCGAATCAATCTGAGTTTAACAAAAAGATGCAATCCGAAATGGGCCAGTACGAGGCTAATGGTTTTGTAGCTGATAGCGCGATCGACTCTGGCGCGAAAACAGTCGAAAACGCACTCCAAGCCAGCCACTGCGCCGCCGAAGCTGCGGGTTGCGAAGCTGCTCCAAGTGCGATCGCCCATGCCGTAGAAACCTTATCGCACCTGCTCCACCATTAATATTATCTCAAAAGTCACGACGACAATTAAATAGGTTCGTAGTCAGGACTTGAGTCCTCTCTTTTTTGATGAGGACTGAAGTCCTCACTACAAACCTCATCATGTTTGTAGTGAGGACTTGAGTCCTCTCTCCTTTAATGAGGACTGAAGTCCTCACTACAAACGTTATGGCAGGATTTATGCTCTTCGACTAAAAAACCAGGTTTTAAATGAATAGAAAATCCCATGCAAATTTTCCATTCATTTATAATTTTTACCCCTTAGCCTCAACCCAAACAGTCATCCCCTCAACCCTCAAACCTTTGCCGCGAGTGCCGCAATATTGACCGTTAGAACCAACAGGAGTATCGCCCACATTCTGAATGTGAGCGGTGTAAAATACATCGTACTTATCAGCTTGCGGCCCAGTCAGCCGCGCGGCAAATCCTTCAATGCGCTTAGCTTTGCCCCGGAAACCGGCGAGTTCCCCTTCCGAGATCCAAGCAGTATCGCCAACTCCTTCAACGTGAGCCATGTACTCCAAATTTAAACCGGGAACCGGAGGCTCTATTTTAATTTGAAATCCTTCGACGCGGCGGCCTTGAGCTTTGGTACCGGCGTATTCTTTATCGCTAAAAGTTCGATCGCCAATTCCTTGAATGTGCGCCAACACTTTTAAACCCACAGGCGCCACAACTTGAAAACTCGCAGACGGCGCGATCCAAACTTTGATCCCTTCTATTCTCAAAGCTTTGCCGCGAGTGCCGCAATATTCGCCGTTGGAGGACACCTCGGTGTCGCCGATATTCTGAATGTGAGCGCTATAAAATATGTCGTACTTATCAACTTGCGGCCCAGTCAGCCGCACGGCAAATCCTTCAATTCGTTTCGCTTGACCCCGAAAACCGGCTAATTCCCCTTCGCTAATCCAAGGGGTATCGCCAACACCTTCGACGTGAGCCATATACTCGACTTTTAAGCCAGGAATTTGTGGCTCGATATTAATTTGAAATCCTTCAACGCGGAGGCCTTTACCTTTAGTGCCGGCGTATTCTTGAGCGCTAAAAGTTCGATCGCCAATTCCTTGAATGTGCGCCAAAACTTTCAATCCCAAACCGCCCTCTACTGGCACTTGTTGAATCTCGCGAGGTGCCCCAAACACAATGTTGCCGGAACCGGTTGCTTGAAGGGATTTAGGTACTTCCACACTAGGAACGATAATCACCTCGTGCATGGGGGCGGAAGGTGCGGGGGATTCCAAAATTTGGATTTGTGGCGCAACTGCAACTTGTTTCGGCGCGACATTTCCTGACGGGATGATCATAACTTCGGGCAGAGGTTCGGCGCCCCTTTTTGGTTCGGGCGCTGCTTTAAATGCGGGTTCGACTTTCGCAGGTGCTGCTTTTACCATCTCAGTAATGGTTAATTTGCCTCTGGAAATGGCGACGGCTATTTGTTTCCCAAAAGCGGCGCTGACTGTTTCTTCGAGGATCACCCACTGTTCGTCATCTAGTTTGTCTTGCTGTTCTACTAGGGCGAGAACTGCTGCAACTGGGTGTTTCCCGCCCACTAAAGATTCTGCGTCGGAATGCAGTTGAGTCGGGGTTGATTCGGAAATCGCGCGGTGCAGTTCCCGGGCTCTGCCATGAACTGATTGTAAGGGCGCGAAGTCGCTTTGTTCGCGGTGGGCGATCGCCAATACTCGATCGAGCACTTTCAAAGCTGCGTCGCGAATTCCTGCTTTACCTGCGGAAGCTGTGGCTGTCTCGACTAAGTTTTGAATGTCTTTGAGGGAAGTAATCTCCCCCGGCGCGAGGGCGGATTTATTGAGTTCGAGTGCTTTTTTTTGGACTTCTGCAAAGTTTTGGCTGTAGGCGCTAATTTCTTGAAGTAAGCTGTCCGAGGGAGGAAAGCCCGAGTCTTGCAGTTGTTTGGCCGATCTTGACAGGCGATCGGCTAAATTACCATAAGTTTCCGATAATCTGGCTATTTGTTGTAACAAATCTTTATGTGGTGCTTCCATAGGTCTTGCCGTAAATATTTAACTTGCTGATTATAGACGGTGAGAGCCTTCTGAAGGTAGAAAGCAGTAGTCATCAGTCATGAGTCATCAGTCATGAGTCATCAGTCAAGGACTTACGCATGGACGACCACAGAAACCGGGTTTTTCAACCTTTTCGGCGGGATGCAACGAGGTAGAGGCGTGAAAAAACCCGGTTTCTCGCCACCCGTGCGTAACTCATCAGCAATATTTTCCCACTCTCCCCCTCGAGCCCTCGGACACTCCCCCGCGTGATCCCTGTCACATCCGTGCAATTACTTAGTCACACTCTGCGAGTCCGGCTGTCACGGCCGACCATTAAAAATGTCACACAAATTGAGCAATAGCGGTCACTGCCGAGTCAGTGAAAACCGTTGATACTGAGGCTATTCCAAAAATAAAACCCCAAAGTGTTATGGTACTGATTCGCGATCTCGCCCAACAAGCTCTGAGCCTAGGTTATTTAACTCTTGAAGCCGAAAATCAACTGCGGCGGATGTTAACTACTACCAAGTATGAATTGGAAGACTTAAATGCTTTTATGAATTTGCAACTAGCAGCCATGTCCGGCTTGGTAAAACAAGAGTCTCGCGAACTCAAACAATTTGAAATGTTTGGCGAGACCGCTTCGGAAACTTCCTGTTGGTAATTATTTTGCTTTTGACACCTTGAATTTTAGTAAGGAACATTTCGCTCGTGCTTATTCGTGAAGTTGTAAAACAAGCTATTGACGCTGGATATCTTAGTTTGGAAGCGGAAAATGAAATGCAGCATATTTTTTCCTCGTCGAAGTGTGATTTGGAAGATTTGAATGCTTTTATGAGCTTGCAGTTAGCTGCGATGGCGGGGCGCGTGCGGCAAGAGTCTTTGGAATCGATAAATTTGCCCAATGTTTATGGAAAAAATTAATCTTGTTTCTTCAGTTTTTGGGCTGGATAAACATTGATTATTATGCCCAAAAATCCACTAATATTATAAGTTAGTTTTCCCCTAATTTTTATCACAACAATAAAAAATCAGACATTATATAGCGGTTCTCAAAAAAGTGAGGTATGCCGGAGAGCCCCATGCCCCATGCCCCATGCCCGGCCGAGGCCAGTCGTCCGCGAATATGAGAGCTTGAAAGGCTATACCTCTGACATCTCTGACTAAGGAATGAAAAATAAATAAGTTGATGGATTGTCGGATATAATCAAGAACAGCGCCCTGATTCCTGTTTAATCTAAAACCGATAGAAGCTCGCTTTCTTGTTTTTCTATTCTACCACCCT
>NZ_JAEQCI010000072.1:0-52482 GCF_020738565.1 Microcoleus sp. PH2017_12_PCY_D_A
CGCTACTTACAAAGTCTGGGTGTACGCTAATCTCAGAAACCGGGTTTCTTCCCTTATTTTTCGTACTTCACTGAAAATATTCGTAGAAACCCGGTTTCTAAATACCCGCCCCCATTTCTCATGGATTAACCTATCAACTGCTTAAAGGCATCGTGTTCGCGAATATTCTCTAAATCAGCTTCATTTTTTGCCAACTCTTTGCACAAATTAGGATTGAGATTCAGGGCGCGCTTTAAATTTTCAATTGCTAAATCAATTTTACCTTGAAGCGCATAACATCGGGCTTTATTGTACCATATTCTGTAAAAGTCAGGTCGAATTTTAGCAGCATTGTCGTAGGACTCGATCGCCGCTTCGTACTTTTGCAATTTGGACAGTGCCACGCCTCGATTGTTCCAAGCGTCAGTATAATCATTTTTGACTTGTAGAGCTTGATTGTACGAAATTACTGCTTGTTCGTACTCCTGCATTTTGGAAAAAGCAACGCCTCGGTTGTTCCAAGCGTCGGCATAATCTGGTTTGGCTTGGATGGCTTGTTCGTAACAGCCGATCGCCTCCGGGTACTTCTCCAACTCCAACAATACCACACCTCGGTTGTTCCAAGCATCTGGATAGGTCGGGCGAAGTGTGGTAGCCTGTTCGTAGGATGCGATCGCCTCTGGATACCGCTGCATTCGAGTCAGCACAACTCCTCGATTGTTCCAAGTATCCGCTAAATCCGGCTGAATTTGCAGGGCTTGATTGTAAGCTGCGATCGCATCTTCGTAGCGGTTTTCAAAGAAACAAGCATCTCCCTGTTTGGCATAGTCGGCCGCCGTCAATAACTGTTGATAATTGCCGTAGTTGACCGGAGCAAATTCTTGAATTTGGGCATCCGGTAATAACAAATCTGTTTCTACATCGGCTGGGTGATTTTGGTATTGAATTTCACCTAAGATACTTTCAGCATCCGAAATTAATAGTTTTAATTGAGAGATGGTATCGTAGTGGAGACTTTCGATTTCTTGGCGAGCAATTGTTGTCTGCTTGGACAATTTGTTTAACAAAAACCAAACAGCGACTCCGGCTGCTGTCGGAAACAAAGTTAAGGCAATTACCAACCCATTCAGCAGCAGGGCCGTGCGCCCAAAAGCAATGTCAACTTCTTCTTGAACTCGATCGCGAATTTCGTCTTTTAGTTGCTGCTGGGGCAATTCCTGCTGAATTAACACGGTAGCAGCCCTCGCTTGGGATGCACAAACGGCACTGCCGCAGAGTAGAATAGTCAAAAGGGCGATCGGGCTAATACTTGTTCTAAAAATACTTGACAAACGCATTGCCTTAGTGATAAGCACCTGATTTGCGATTTTCATATGCCAAGAAATGCTGGTAAAGATGATCTCAGCCTAGCCGATTTGTTCAAAAACTATTAAATACAGGATATCTGTTGTGCAGCTTTCTCCGATTAAGTGTTTGACTCAAGAATTGCTAGACGAAGTTGCAGCTTCCTCTCGCAGCAATCCCCGCAGGCGACAAAACTACAATTTCCACGATTTGTCAGAAAAGGTGCAGCGGTTTGTCAACGTGCTGCAAATGGGTACTTACGTGCGCCCTCACCGGCACCTGCGCCCGCCCGAGGTTAACGGTTTTGAGTTTTTTGTGGTGATTCAAGGAGAAGTGGGTATTCTGATTTTGAACGAAGACGGTCAAATTTTGCGATCGTTCCGAGTTAGCGCTATCGGGCCCACCCGCGCTGTGGAACTTCCAGAGGGAACTATTCACACGCTGGTTGCTTTGGCTGCGGATACCGCGATTTTGGAGTTCAAGGAAGGGCCCTATGAGGTGGCGGCGGATAAAGACTTTTTGCCGGATTTTCCGGCTGAGGGTACTGAGGCGGCGCAGGAATTAGTCGGGATTTGGGAAGCGGAATTTATATAAGAAGGAAGAAGGAAGAAGGAAGAAGGAAGAAGGAAGAAGGAAGAAGGAAGAAGTAAGAAGGAAGAAGGAAGAAGGAAGAAGATTAAGCGTTTCAGCAATTAAGAATGTGCTAATTCTCGGTCGCAGTTGACCAAGGACCTGCGCGGGCCCATGCCCTATGCCCCATGCCCCATGCCCCATGACCACTGACTACTGACTGATGAATCTAATTGTTGTCATCCGATTGTATAAGTCTGGGGCGGTGCGAATGATTTTTCTGAGAAGTTCATCTGTCACCCAAAAAACCACGGGAAAGGCAAATTTTTTGCTGAATTCGCTGCATACTAGGTTGGTGGAAGTCAGCAATCGATCGATCGACTCCACTGACTCCAAACCGAGGATCATTAAAGCTGGAGGCTTTTCGCCGTCTACTTCTGCGGAGATTGTCGTGTAGAGAGTTGTCGCCGATTTTGGCACAAACAGTTGCTGCGGTTTCGGGACACAAGTTGCTTGGAGGCGATCGACTATTTGCTGCCGCAAGGCCAGGGAGTTGCAGTGGACTAAAACGAAAGAAAAGTAACCTTGAGAAAGACGGATAGCCCGGATTAAAGTTGAGAACGACCGCTCGTTATATTTGGCTGAGTCGTACTTAGCTGCATCGTCTTTACCTGTATTTTCTGAGCTGTTCTCAACAAACATAAATTGCAGGTCTGTTATCTAGTTTTAAATATTCTCTAGATTAAGTGCTGTTTCTCAAGAAAATCTGAAGCTAGGAAAAAAACCTAGAAAATATTTTAGTGATTCTAGCACTATTTAAAATTAATATCAATACTTCTAGAGATTAATTTTGCTTCACCCGGTCTGGCGCCACCTGTGGCGGGAAAACCTGATAAAATGTAGTTAAGCATACAAAAAACTCACCGAGAATTTTCAGCCAAGGGCAAAGTAAACCAAAAAATTGCCCCAGCACCCGGACTGCTAATTACCCCAATTTCCCCGCCGTGAGCGCCAATAATTTGCCGGCAAAGATATAGACCCAAACCCAAACCGACGGAGTGTCGGGATTGATTGCCCCTAACATAAAGGTCAAACAGATGTTCGCACTGTTCCGGCAATATTCCCACTCCGTCATCTTCAACGCTACAGTAAATCATACTATTTGGGTAATTGGTAATTGGTAATTGGGAATTGGTAATTGGGATTTTTTTTATATTTTGTTTGCCTGTGATGGAATTTATAATATTTTCCGCAGTAATTACTCGAGCTGAAATTTTTAATTTTAGTCCGGAAAAATTGTGTTTCAAAGCATTGGAAATTAAATTAGAAAAAACGCGCCACAACTGAGTATAGTCAGCATTCACTGCGGGCAAATCATCTGGTACTAAATTTGTAAAAGTAGCTTGAGCCTCATTGATTAAAGGCTCCAAATCTGCCGCCGCCGCTTTGACTAGCGCTCTCAAATCTACCCCATTGCAGTGCAGAACCAAACCGCGCAATTCCCCGGCGTGAACTTCCAATAGCGAATTTATCAACCGCAATTGCTGCTCGCTACCTTGAATCATCCGCTCCAAAACAGAACGGGGAATGGCGATGGATTCCCCCTTTTTTGTCTGCCAACTTTTCAGCACCATTAACATTCCCGCTACCGGATTTCGCAAGTCGTGAGAAAGAGCGTGAATAAACAACCGCTGCGATTCTTGGGCCTGTTTGCGCTGCGTGATATCCTCAATTAAACCCTCATAATAAAGCACGGAGCCGCTGCTATCCCGTACCGCCCGCGCTTTCTCTGAAATCCAGACAATACTGCCGTCTGAGCGATAAATTTGCGACTCAAAATCCGAGACTGTGTTGCTTTGCTCGATCGATCGCAAAAACTGATTTCTGCGTGTCGGATCTACGTACAACTGTCGCTCAATATCAGTAAACTTTGCCGTCACTGCTTCCGGGGAATCGTAGCCGTAAATCCGCGCCAAAGCTGGATTTGCAGTAATATAGCGCCCCTCGGGAGTGCTTTGAAAAATTCCCTCGCCAGCATTCTCAAAAATGCTGCGGTACTTCGCCTCCGCCACTTCCAACTGCTGGTAAGCAGATTCCAACTCGCGCCTGGTAGTAAACTCTTTCCGCTGCAAGCATTCGTACCAATAAACTGATAAATCGCAGATCAAACAAAACCAAAATAAATACAAGTAAAACCCGCTCAGCCTAAAAGCAGTATATTTAGCCAAACTTAGATTTAAAATTAAATTTATGCCGACGTGGCAAAACAAAACACCGAGTTGAGAAATCAGGTGCAGGCGCCAGCGGACGGGCATCAGCGTAGCTTGGGTGAGAAACGCTAAACTCCAGGTTAAAATCGGTAAGTCTCCGACTTTTGCGGCGGCCAACCCAATCTGTACGACGACTGTTAACGACCACGAAAAACCCAAAAATAGTAAACCGGGATAGCGCTTACCGATCGAGGTTTTTTGCAACATTAAACAAGTCAGCAAGCCAAATTGTACAGCAGCGCTAGTGTACAAATAAACAATTTTAAATTCCCGGGGAGCGAAGATTGCTTCGCCCAGAAGATAGACAATTATTGTGAAGGCAAAAAAGATGGCAATTCGGACAGCAGGGCTCAGCCGATCGCCCAGGAAGCGATCGCGCCACACCTCGTAAACCGTTAACGCCTGAACTGATTTTTTATGGCCAGGATAGAACATAGGATTTTAGATTTTAGATTTTGGATTTTAGATTTTGGATTTTGGATTTTGGATTTTGGATTTTGGATTGAAGAATTGAAGACTGAATAATTGAAGAATTGAAGATTTAATAATTGGGTTAATAGCGATTGTCTGAGTTAAATCAGCCCTCCTATGATGTCCAGTCGATTGACCGCGATAAAATAGGTTCGTAGTGTGGACTTTAGTCCGCAAAAAGAGCGGACTAAAGTCCACACTACGAACCGTTTTTGTTATGGTAATCGATCGGACATCATATCAAACGGATACAAGCGCCCGACTGTTGTCGTGGAGAAATCAAAATTTTAGACTAAGAGTTAAACCTCCCATACCAATTTAATGTGAAGTTACACATATCTCGATCCCCCTAAATCCCCCTTAAGAAGGGGGACTTTGAGAAGAATCTTGTCCCCCCCTTATCAAGGGGGGTTAGAGGGGATCGAGATATGTGCAGCCTCATAAAAAATTGGTACCACATTCATCTGTCAAGTAAATCTAAAATCTAAAATCTAAAATCGACTGACAGTTGGTAGCGAAAACCAGAAAGTTGAGCCGCCTCCGGGAGTGCTTTCGACGCCGATGAAGCCGCCGTGAGCTTTGATAATTTGCTTGGAGAGGTAAAGCCCCAAACCCAGCCCTGTTAATTGTCGGCTATGGGGGTCTTGAACGTAAAGTTCAAACAGAGCTTCCCGCTGTCTGGCACTGATTCCCACTCCATTGTCTGTTACAGTGCAGCGAACCATTTTTACGGTGACTTTGGGCAATTTGCCGCCTGTATTGCCAATTTGACCCTGATAGCGGGGCAGTTGGCAACTGCCGTCGAGGTGAAATTTGGCCCGGGTTTCTTGATTTTTCGGGGTGTCGAACATCCCCGCGCGATCGCCCGCAGCATTCGGGAGGTTGGGGATACAGCGGGCTACGGCAGTATTTGGGGAAGCAAAAACCTGTGAATTTCCTTCAAAAATTAGGGCTTTTTCTACTTCTATTACCTCGGCTTTAAAAGTTATATTTACTCCCGGATGATTGTGCTTGATAGCATTGGTTAGGAGATTTTCTAGCACCCGCTGCAAGTGTTTGCTGTCAGCATTTACGAGCGGCAAATTAGCCGGGATTTCCTGAATCAAAGTTGCTTGATTTTTGGCCAGCATCGGTTCTAAATCTGCAACAATTGCTGAAATCAAAGATGGCAAGTGCAGCGGTTCGGTATTGAGAGCAATACCTTTGACCTCGCTAGCGTGAGCGTCGAGGAGGGAATTAACCATAGTCAACTGGTGTTCGCTGGCCTGAACTATGCGCTGCAAAATCGATCGCGAAACCGGAACATCCTGTAGGGACTCACAGGCCGATTTGTTGAGCAAATTTTTCAGCAGGATTAACATTCCCATAACTGGAGTGCGGAGATTGTGAGAAACTGCGTGCAAAAATAAATCTTTGAGGCGGTTGCTTTCTTGCAGTTCGTGCATTTTTTGCTGCAATTGGCGGGTGCGTTCCTCCACTTGAGATTCCAAGTTGGCATTGAGATCTTTTACTTGCTGCAAAAGTTGGGCTGAAGAGAGGGCGATCGCGACTTGGGTAGCCAGTTTTTCTAACAAATCAATTTCAAATTCTTGCCACTGGCGGGGCCCAGAACACTGGTTGACGGCCAAGATCCCGAACAATTCTTCCCCGAGGAAGATCGGCACAGTTAAGGTCGCCCGAATTTGATAGTCGCTGTACAATTTGGCAATGATGTTGCTGACTTGCACCGTAGCAGTATCGGAGACTACTCGGACGAGGTTGTTAGCATAAAAAGCTTTCTGCTTTTCGATAAAACTTTCGTCAGCGAGCACCCATCCTATAAGAGAAGGACATTCCACTGCGACAGACTCAGCAACAACTTTACCGCGCAGCGGGCTAGCCAAATTTGCCCCGCCTCCGTCCATAATACCGATGAAAACTCGGTCAGCCTTGAAAAATTGCCGAACTTCAGCAACAGTGGTGTTGAGAATTGCTTCGAGATCGAGGGAGTGACGAATTCGCAGGGCCATTTCTGAGAGGAGCCGATCGCGATGGGAGGATGCCCGCAAAGCCGCTTCTGTGCGGTGGCGATCGGTAACATCTTGGACTGTGGCGGCGATGACGTTAGAATTAATTGCCGACTGTTCGCAGACAGTGCGCTCGGAGCCGTCGGCGAGTAAAATTCGGTAGTTAATGCAATAGGGTTTGCGTTCAAATATCGCTTGACATTGCGATCGCGCCACCAATTCTCTATCATCTGGATGTACCGCCTGCAAAAAAACGGATGGTGTTGGTTTAACAGTTCCCGGAGCCAAACCCAAGAGGCGATAAAGTTCATCCGACCACCGCAATTCGATATTGGATATATGATGTGCTGCGGATTCTGCACAGTTTGTAGTTGTGGCGGCGGCGGCACAATTTAAATCCCAATTCCCCAATTGAGCGATGCGCTGAGCGTTAGCTAAACTAGCGTGAGCGTCGCGCAACAGAGCCGCCGTGCGGTGGACTTCCACCAGGGCTTGCTGGCGTTCAGCGACAGCAGCAGCCAACATCAGGGCGACAATGGCGATCGTAGCAGTAAAAGCTTGTAAAAATAAAACCGCCTGTTGCAAATTTTCGCTTTTAAGCAGAAACGGGCCGCCTCCCTGCACAGCTCCCAAAATCGCGATGTAAGAGACGATCGAATAAGCAAAAATTGCTCCCCGCTGTTGAAACCGCAGGGCGGCCCAAACTATGAGAGGAAAAGGCAAATATTCCAGCGGATAAAGAGCACTCGCCCCCTTTGTTTTACAACAAAAAACTAGCCAACTCACGCTCAATAGAAGAATGAATAAAATGAGTGCTTCTAAATAATTAGAAATTAAAAATATAATCTTATATCTATTTTTGTTTGTGTTTGATAGAGTTAAATAATGTGTAGTTAAGAATTGATAGTTAGCAATTGATGATTCATAATTAGCAACGGGCAATTGGAATTTTAGCCAGTTAAAAAATGATAAAAAATCAGTAATAATCGGAGGATTTAGGGGAGATTTAAAACTTTTAATAGCGTGGTGTAAAGTCAGCAACACTGGCGTGACAATTAAAATTCCCATGCCGTCTCCGAGCCACGTAGTCCACCAGTTGCGAGAGAAATTGCTCCACTGAGCCCAACCAAAAAAGCACGTACCCAAGTTGCCGAGTGCAGAACCGAGCAAAGTAGACCCGATGACAGCGCCCGCCACCAAACCCAGAACATCTCGCAGTCGATCGAGCTTAGTACAAAATCCGATCCGCGCGAGCACAGCCTCCCCAGCCAGTGCTTGCAGGGTGACGCTAAAAGCGGATGTCACAATCACGGCGGAGGGTATACCCGCGGCGAAGGTAGAGTTTAACAGTACCGAACCGAGGGCAATTCCCGGCCACATCCGTCGCCCTTGTAGCAGCACTGCCGCCAGCGCGATGCCGGCGGGCGGCCACAGGGGGGAGGCTTCGGCTTTCACCAATCCCAGTACGGAGGCTGCGAGTTTTCCGGTGACAAAGTAGGCCAGGGCCAGGATGGTGGCGTGCAGAAAAGGTCGAGTCCGGCGGTTGAGCAGTTTCATTTTTGTGCGATCGAATCCTCCATTGCTACTTTTTAATTTAGGTGACTTTGGGCGATCGAGCTTCCTCCAGAGGAATCACCTGACTGGGGGAAGGGCAGAGGGGGAGATTGGGGGAGAATTGCCCAATGACCAATGACTAATGACTAATGACTTCTTAAAATCCAAAACCCCGCTTACCATCGGGCTTAGTAGTCAGCCAATTTGTCTTGGCACTTGCGAGTTGTTCCTCAGTAACTGTAGCGTCAGTTAGATTGGCGCCGCACAAATTCGCGCCCCGCAAATTCGCCTTGCTCAAATAAGCGCCCGTCAAATCAGCACCTCGAAAATCCGCACCTTCAAAATTAGCAGTGCTGCAATAAGCTTCAGTCAAATTTGCCGATCGCAAATTCGCCTTAATTAACCTCGCGTGGCCCAAATTCGCCCCCGACAAATCCGCTGCTTGCAAATTTGCCTTCACCAACCTAGCCTGATAAAAATTTCCCCCCGCCAACTGCGCTTTTGGCAATTGCAAACCCGACAGTTCGCAGTCAGCAAAATCGCGTTTACCTTTAAAATATGCCGCTCGCAAGCTGTTACTTTCCCACTTTACAACCGCTTTCGTTACCTTTTGTCCTGCTAAATTGCCATTGGACAAGGCCGCAGTTCCGAAAGTTCTGCCAGACTCAGCCAAAGTCCGGGAAACTCTCGGCTGCATCCCTGTATTTCCCGATTGACTGAAGGAAGTTCTAGTGCGGATGCTTTGCTTGGCACGCAAATCTCGATCGTTTTTCATCTGGGGCGAAGGCAACGAAGTAGCATCACTATTAAATATCGTTGGTTCTTCAACCGTGCGCCCACCTGCGTTGAATTGAGTTGTCAAGCCGTTGCAAAGATCTGCGTCTTCAAATTCGCCATTCAGAGCTTTTACGACATCTCCTGTCGATTGAAAGCGATGGCCGACCATGGGCTTGAGCATTTTCTCAAGAATCCGCGCAAAATTTGGGCTCACCTGAACGTGGGGCTGCCAAACAATTTCGCCAGTTACCGCATCAAAATCTAAATCTTTGGGAGACTTTGCTGTCAGCAAATACAAACAAGTCATGCCCAAGGCGTAGATGTCGCTGGCAAATATCGGCCGCAGCGCCATTTGTTCGGGGGGAGCAAAACTAAACGTACCAACTGAAAATTTCGTGTTGGCGCTTTGGTCGGCGGGGTCTAATAATAGTGTTTGGCTAACTTGGTCTTTGACTGCTCCGAAATCAATCAGAACCAAGTGATTGTCTTGAGCGCGGCGAATAATATTTGCGGGTTTAATGTCTCTGTGAATTACTCCTTGGCTGTGGACGTATTGCACTACCGAGAGAATTTCTAATAGAAAATTTTTAACATCTGATTCATTGAAACGCCCTGATTGTTTGACTTCTTGTTTCAAAGTCGAGCCTTTAACATACTCTTGAACTAAGTAAAATTGCTGTTCGGTTTCAAAATAATCTAACAGCCTCGGCACTTGCGGGTGGTCGCCGAGTTGGCCGAGGGTTTTCGCTTCTCGCTTGAATAATTCCCGCGCCATTTCTAAAACTCGCGGCGACGAACTACTGGGTCGGAGTTGCTTGACTACGCAACTCGGTTGACCTGGCAAAGAGATGTCTTTTGCCAGAAATGTAGCTCCAAAACCTCCTTGTCCTAACGGTTCAATGACTTGGTAGCGAGCGCGCAGCAATAACCGCGCACCACAGGTCTGACACTGGAGAATAGAGTCAGGAGGGTTTTGAGGATGTGGACAGCCCGGATTTACGCAGTAGCTCATGTTGATTGAGTTTGCCTATATTTTTCTGATTTTGCTCTGGCGATCGCTCGAGGGCACAAATTCCCTTAAACCGCATCTGCTAGAAATACAGCTCTATCAGTTGCCGGCGGGCCGTGCTGCGGCGTGCGAATTGGAATTGCACCTAAGTCTTTTAGGCCGATATCTTTTCCCTATTTTAATTATCTCGTTGCTGTGAGTTTTTGCGGTAGATTATCCTTGAAGATAGTTTAAAGACTTGCTAAAGTTGTCCTTTTTTGTGTAAAGTCTTTCTAAACTTAGGTGCTTTTTGCGCTGTTAGATGTCTCTAGCATACCTCATTCTCTGATTGAGAATGTTACTCATCCCACAGCAGCCATCGACCGAAAGGGCGATCGCTCGTTTTTGCTGATATCTACCGCAATCGTCTTGACAAATTTTAATTAGTATGGTATGAAAAGTTTTCCCGAATAAATTCTCGGACTGCACAGTCGAAGCCCGCCGGCGTAGACTAATGACGAATAACTACCGATCGCGAACAACTAACTACTGACTCTCATTATGCGTATTTCTCTAAACTGGCTGCGAGAATTGGTGGATGTGACGAGTTCCCCAGAAGAATTAGCCGAAACCCTGACACTGGCAGGATTTGAAGTCGAAGAAATCGAAGACCGGCGTGCATGGGCCGACGGGGTAGTATTGGGCAAAATAGTCGCCTGCGAACAGCATCCCAACGCTGACAAATTGAGAGTTTGTCAAGTCGATGTCGGCAAACCAGAAGCCTTAAATATTGTTTGCGGCGCACCCAATGCGAGGGCGGATATTTATGTACCAGTCGCCGTTGTCGGTACTTTTTTATCGACGATCGATCTGAAAATTAAACCAGCTAAATTGCGGGGTGTTCCTTCGGAAGGAATGATTTGCTCTCTCGCCGAATTGGGCTTGTCTAAAGAATCAGCAGGAATTCATATATTTGAGCTAGAAAATCCCGAATTGGGCAGGGATATTCGCCCGCTTTTAGGTTTAGATGACGTGATTCTAGACTTGACAGCAACTGCTAACCGTGCTGACGCTTTGAGCATGGTGGGCGTAGCGCGGGAAGTGGCCGCACTGACTGGCGCAACTTTGAGAATTCCTGAAGCTGATGGTGTGGCGATTGATGGCAAAGAAAGTCCGAATTTGGCAGTAGAAATATCGGAACTGCAAGGCTGCCCAATTTACATCGGCACGGAAATTTCAGGAGTAAAAATTGCGCCGTCTCCAGCTTGGTTGCAGCAGCGGTTGCAGGCGGCGGGTGTGCGGCCGATTAGTAATGTGGTTGATGTCACTAATTACATTTTACTGGAGTGGGGACAACCGCTGCACGCTTTCGATCGCGATCGCCTGCAATCTTTCACCGGCACTTCTGACATCAGTATCGGCGTGCGCTTTGCCAAACCAGGGGAATCCTTCAAAACCTTGGACGGACAAAACCGCAATCTGCAATCGCAAAATCTGTTAATTACTGCTAGCGACAAACCCGTAGCCTTAGCTGGGGTAATGGGCGGCGAAGACACGGAAGTTCACGAAGGAACCGTAAATTTAGTCTTGGAAGCTGCGATTTTCGACCAAGCAACGATTCGCCGTTCTGCGCGCGCTCAAGGCCTGCGGAGCGAGGCATCGATCCGCTACGAACGGGGGGTGAATCAGGCGGCATTGACGACGGCGTGCGATCGCGCTATTGCCCTAATTTTGGAGTTGGCTGGCGGGACTGCGACGGTGCAGAAAACGGCGAATTCGGGGGAAGATTTAAGTTTTTCGCGATCGCTCGAATTGCGTCTCGATCGCATAAACTTGGTGTTAGGACAGTTAAAAAGAGGAGCAACCGGCGGTTCAACCTATCTGGAACCGGAGGAAGTAAAAAATATCCTCACAGCTTTGGGCTGCGAAGTGACTGCGACGGAAAAAGAACGAGTTTTTGCGATAACTGTTCCTGCTTACCGCTACCGCGATTTAGAAAGGGAAATCGATTTAATTGAAGAAGTCGCCAGACTCCACGGTTACGACAATTTCTGCGATACTTTACCCAGCGAAACAGAACCCGGTTATTTATCTCCAGAATACGCGCAAATACGGAACGTGCGATCGGCTTTTCGGGCGGCAGGTTTGACAGAGTTGATGCACTATTCTTTGGTGAAAACCGAGGGAGACAATCAAGTTGTGCTGGCGAATCCGCTGTTTGTTGAGTATTCGGCTTTGCGGACGGAAATGCTGTCGGGTTTGATTGATGCTTTCGGGTACAATTTGGAGCAAGGGAACGGCGCGCTTAACGGTTTTGAGGTCGGACGCATTTTTTGGAAAGAAGGGGATGCCAAGAAAGAATCAGATGCCGTGGCGGGGATTATTGGCGGCGACCCGACTGCGTGGAAATGGCAGCAATCCGGGCGCGATCGACCTTTGACTTGGTTTGAGGCCAAAGGTGTCTTGGAAAGCGTATTTCAGCAGTTGGGTTTGGCTGTGGAATATGCAAACGATTCGTCTAATGGGCGCTTGCATCCGGGCCGCACAGCCGCGCTATCCTTGAACGGGAAACGGTTGGGAGTTTTCGGACAGCTACACCCGCAATTGCAGCAGGAAAAGGGTTTGCCGGAACAGGTTTATGTGTTTCAATTAGATTTAGCCGTGTTGTTGGATGAGTTAGGTCGATCGAACAAATCGACTCGCAAATTCGCAGGTTATTCGAGTTTCCCGGCTTCTGACAGAGACATCGCATTTTTCGCGCCGGTTGAAGTTGCGGTGGTTGAGATGCAGGGCGCGATGAAGCAGGCGGCGGGTAGTTTGCTGGATTCGGTGGAGCTCTTCGACGAGTATCGCGGGGAAAACGTGCCGGCGGGACAACGTAGTTTAGCATTTCGGTTGGTTTATCGATCGGGCGATCGAACATTAAGCGAAACCGATGTCGAACCAGCCCAACAAAAAGTCCGGGACATCCTAGTAGAAAAATTCGGAGTCAGCCTCAGAAGCTAACCCTTCGTAGTGCGGACTTCAGTCCGCATTCAAGAAGGACTAAAGTCCTCACTACGAACCTATATCAAAGGTTCGTAGTGCGGACTTTAGTCCGCAAAAATCCACACATAAAATCAATAATTTAAAGGCCGCAACATCTCCCGCACAAAAAAAGAACGATCAGGAAACCGCAAAAGAGAAATACTCGCATCATCCGCCAGAATCACCCGACTTTGATAACCATCCTGACTCGGTTCTCGAAAAACATGAAGTTGCCGATTATTCACATCCAAAACCCAATAATCAGCAATCCCCGACTCAGCATAAATTTTCGCTTTAATCCCGCAATCCGTTCTCAGCGTAGTATCCGCAACTTCCACAATCAGATAAATTTCCGATGGCGTTGGATGGTGGTCTTCATAGTAAAGTGGATCTGGTATAACTACAGAAATATCCGGTTCAGGTTCCGAGTAATTATCGAGCCGAACAGGGTCTTGCAGTCGCACCAAAACCCTCTCTCCCAAACGGTTTTCCAGTAGCTTCTCTGTTCGTTTTACCGCCGCACCGTGTGCTGTTCCCTTTGCTGCCATCTTTACTATCTGTCCTGCTAGTAATTCTACCCGTTCATCCTCATCAAAAATACCAATTTCCGTCATCCGGTCATATTCTTGAACCGTTAGCAGCCGAAGGTCTAGTAAAGTCATAGTTATCTCCTCCTATTTAACAAACGTCTCTCTTTCTCCCCTCTCTTCCTCAGCGCCCTCAGCACCCTCTGTAGTCAATCAATCTTATCCTAAAAAAAATTATCAAATCCTGCTACACTTATTGTACAATAAATTTCAAATAAATTCATCCAAGGCTCAAAACCGTGACCAAATATGTAATGTGGGGAAGTTACTGCGAAGATGTCCTCGAAAAACGTGCTCCATTTCGAGACGCTCATTTAGCCGGATTGGCTAAGCAGAAGGAATCGGGTGTATTAAGTACGATCGGGCCAACGACAGATTTAACAAAAGTTTTTGCAATTTACGAAGCCGAAAACGAGGCTGCTGTGCGAGAATTAGTTGAAGCCGATCCTTATTGGGTAAATGGGATTTGGACTGAATACGAAATAAAAGAGTGGATTCAAGCTTTTTGAAGGGGTGCATAGGGTGAACATCTTAAGATTGGACGACAGCGACTTAGTTCCAGTAGACTATGGTGATTTGCTGGACAAAATTTTAGAAGTTTTGCAGGGAAACAATCCCTTTAGCGTGTCAGGCGATTCCCGTCGTCTAATTATCGATATTGATACCATTGCTGCTGACGTTGCCAAAATAGAAGTGCGGAAACCCTTGGGTTCCTTTGAACGTCAAGCAGATTGTGCTACTGTGAACTTTCCGCAGGAAGTTGAGGAGCATTTTGGCAACAGAATCAAGCAGATAAAAGAGTGTTTGCGACAACAATTAAAATATAAGTTACCACAAAATGCTTCTATAGAAAAGTTTGTCACTAGCTTAATTACTCCTTTAAGTTCCCCATCTTTTCGGGGAAATGGTCAAGAGTTAGGCTTTAAATACGATTTTGGCAAACGCCACCCTTCTTTAGAAAAAGAAAAGCTAACTTTGCAACCTCTCGATTCTGGTAGCCACGCCACTTTAAAGCTGCATAAATTGACGATTGCGGTGCGAAATACTGATGTTTTTGAACGACAGCTAAAAGAGGGTTTGGAAAACTACATTAGGGAAAATGCCGATACTAGCGACGATAGGCAAGAACTTAGCCATCGTCTGGATGAGATGGTTAAAAATCCCGACTCAGATTTTTACAAATTGATCCGACTGGTAGACAAAGAAACCCTCGGAAAAATTAACAAAGAAGCAAAAATTACTTATCTGGAGTATCTGCTAGAACACATCCGCGCTAGCAGCACAGATACTGTAGGCATCATCTATTTAGAAGACTTGATTCGCCGGCTCAGATTGCTAGAAAAATATATCAACGATAGCAGTAAAGCTGATGGCGAATACGAAGTAAATTATGCAGGATTCCGATTTAATTACAGAGAAATTTTTGCTAGAGCGGAAGTTTTAGATGCACTGCCAATTATCCCAATTGTAGCAGGTTGCTTGGGAGAAAGCACCGATACTCCTCAAAGCGAACGTAAATTTATTTTTGGTTTCAAAATCAAATTTAACAACTCGGTTCAAGCACGCGGCGGAAAAGAAGCATTTGAATATTATCTAAATTTACTAAATCCAGATAGTGAAGAACACCAAGCAGCAATTGGGGAAGATTCTATAGATTCCATTACCGAAACCTTCGCCCGTAAGGTCTTAAGAATAGCACTGCTCTACTATTTTGTGTTTGCTTCTCGCCACGATCCACTAGCACAAAACTACGACGCTGAAGCTGAGCTCAATCATCACCCGATCGCAATTTTTGAACAAAGAGTATTACCAATCCTAAAAGGTTCTGACGACGAGGCGAAAAGAGAGCTGTTTCGTAACTTGATCAAAGGGTTTAAGCAGTTTAATATTAAGCACAAAATCAGCCATCTCAAGAAAATGCTGAAAGGCTTTCTGGAACGGCAGACAATTTTACCAAGTCGAACAGAAACAAGACACGTAACCCTCAAAATGGGTCTGTTAGAAAACATTGACAATATTTTGACGAATGGTAAATTTTTCAATGAGATTATGGAGCGAAATTATAAGCAAACACTCCATTATATTGCCATCGAACCGCCGACTGTCAGCGAAACAGCAATCTGTCAATTACCAGTTAATATTACCATCGAAGATGTGCGTTATTTCCCCACAGATGAACGCCAAACTTTCAGCATGGAGTATAATATAGAAGGTGTCGATGTTTTGCCGATACTTTCTGCACCTAAAGCCCAGCGTTCTAGAGACATCTACAAAAACCATTTTAATACCAAATTAGTCTTGTTTCCCTACAACGACAGACGACTAGACAGTGGCGAGAAAGGTTTACAACCTGCGGCAGCTTTTGTCTATAAGTTTACCATGTTACTGCTGTCTTATATCTGCATGAGAATATTACTAGAAAATAAGGCGGAAAACTTATTTATTCCGATGGCGAGACTTCACGAAGGCTACCATAAACATCCCTCACCATCTGAAGAATTTATGGCTAAACTTTCCAAAACATTATCTCACATTTTGAGCGAAAAACACCGCTCAACTTCTCAAGGATTTCGGATTAGAGAAAGAGTTGATGGTTTCCATGTCCGTAACGGTTTGAGTTCCATGTATTCCATCCTTCCTAAAAAGTTTCGCTTCGACAATGTGCAGCTATCTCCAGAGTTGGATAAGTTAGCAATTATTGTCGTCTCCAGTCGGGATAGCGATGCGAAAAGAGGTAATCAAAACCGCTTCCAAAGACAAGCCAGCTTAATCGGAGAAGTTGTCGGAATCAATCAGCTAGATGATAGCACAATTCAAGTCGAAATGCTGAAAACCTTTTCCGAGAATTACAGTGTCAGCCGCCTTTATACTGAACCTGTAATTCTTGAAGATGTCATGAGTCAGCTCGATCAGCAAGGATATCGGAATTTCGCATATATCTCGCAAGCACCTTACATGAGTACGCTGCATATTACCAAGACTGAGGAAGATGAAGAAATGTCTTTGATGTCAAGAAAATTGCTCCGAACTTTGAAGGGAGAGCGCCGCGATATCAAAATTTATCCGATGTTTTTTGATAAATACTTTGTCCGCAGTTTCCTAGGTGATCGAGGCAAATCTTTTTACATTCAAGATGCAATGGAGCTTGAAAGATTGTCTGCAAAAGGCAATCAGCAAGCTGTGATATTTTTCAACTTGTTTAACGGGATTAAAGTCAAGCAGCCGGGAGAAAAAAACTTTTACAACGGCGTGATTTCCTACTCAACACTATTGCATATATATGATGGGATTCTGGATGACCAAGACCTTCACCAAGATTTGATTTATGGTGGTGAAATCAAAGATACTTTGCTGCATTATCTTACCATCTTCCACTTTTCTAGGTATGAAGCGCGCCAAAATATTAGTTTGAAACTAGATCCCTATGAGCGGATTATTGGCGATGATTCTGTTGGTGCTTTATCTATATTTAATCATGCGGGTGGGAATGCAGAATTTAACTCGCTGGCTTTTTTGAATAAGGTAAGAGAAGTCTTGAATGTCGGTGATGGAGGTACGCAATCATGATTAGTGAAGATTTTGGACGGCTGTTTGAGGTTGGATTCAATATCGGGATTCTGGCATATATCCAAAAGGAAAAGCTAGCTCATAATTTCGGAGATTCCTATCGTCTGGATTTGCAGCAACTCAAATTGCCAAAGATGATGGCGGAAATGATCGGAGAAGCTAAGTTGCTGGCTAGTTTAGATGCTGAAATCGCTGAGAAATGGAGTTTGTTTTTTGTCCAAAAAGGCTTTCTTGGTGGGTTGAACTTTTTCCGGGAGTACATCAAATCTACAGGCTGGACTTTGGGGCGGTTGGAGATTGTATATTGTCAGTGCAATTTTAGTAATGAGAATAGTATTAGAACCTACAATAAGGATGAAAAAAAAGTATTTAAACAGCTATTATCTCAGTTGACAACTGCCAGAATTAGTTTATTAGATGATCGGATTAACTCGTACATCCGCCGTTACTCGAAAAAAGGCGAGTTTTTGCAGGCTGATACGCTGATGCTGTTACGGTATGAGAATGATTTTAGAATTCTCTGCGTCGATTTGTCGGTGTTTTCTCC
Organism: Microcoleus sp. PH2017_12_PCY_D_A; assembly: GCF_020738565.1. Classification (NCBI taxonomy): domain Bacteria; kingdom Bacillati; phylum Cyanobacteriota; class Cyanophyceae; order Oscillatoriales; family Microcoleaceae; genus Microcoleus; species Microcoleus sp. PH2017_12_PCY_D_A. Next base: position 17,688 of record NZ_JAEQCI010000072.1, read on the forward strand.
GACGCTAGCTCCCAAACCGGAGGATATCAATGAAATTGAGGTGATTCGGAAGTATTTGCTCAGAGAAATTAGCTATTTACGCTCGAAAAGTGTGTTTTCTAATCTGCGGATGGATACTAGCACTTTGGGTGTTGATTTCTCGGAGGATTTGAAAGGCTATTTCACAGCTTTTAAGTATAAGGATAAGGAAAGCACTAAGTTGATTCAGGCTGGTAGCTATGCTCACAGTTTCTATGGGTTTCTGCAACAAACAGGTATCCTTGGAAAAGATGCTGAGGTTTTGTTTAATGTGGTGGGTTATGGCGATCGCAATATTAGCACAATTTCCCTAGGCCAGGACAAACTCAAGCTCTTAGCAACTTGCGCCGAAATTTATCAAAAGGAAATTACCAACAAAGAAATTAGTGATTCTCGCACCGAAGTTTTAGGTGTAATCGAACTCAACGCGGCTCGCAGTTTCAAAGAAGGCCGAAAGTTTGTCGATTCTCTTTTAGCAATTGAGAAAAGTCTTACTCAACCTGTATGTCATACTGAACGGATAGACAATTTTGTTAATTCCATTGATATTATATCAGATAAACTGGCAGACGAATTGCAAATTGATCGCGGTTTGCATTTGAGAAATGCTCACGCCCAATTGATTGTGAAAGCGCTTCAATCTGATGAAACTTATATCTTTTTGACTGGGAATCCGGGAATTGGGAAAACAACTGCGATCGCAAATTTTCTGAAAACACATATCGACGACGGATTCCTATTCTTATATGTCAGTCCCCGCAAGCAAGTAAACTTAGATATCATCGAGAAATTCAAAGATAAAAATACTGGTTTGCTGTGCGATAATCGGTTATTCTGTATTAACACAAATTCCGATATTATCGCCAGCTATTCGGGAAAGCGCACAGTCAAGTATAACTCGAATAGCCACGATGAAAATTTCGCACAAAAAACGGTTAATTTCCTCAAAGACAATCCAGAAAATAAGGTAAAAGAATACCACCAGCGAGAAATCGCCAGAAAGAATGAAACCGTAATTGAACCAGCTAGCCTCAAAACTATGGGAGTGCTAAATAGTATTTGCAATGGGATTTATAGCCTGATTAATTGTAAAACTTCTAATAATATTGTCGCCACCGTTTCTATCCAATCTTTAAGGATGAAAGAAAATAGACAAAGTACCCTTGATTATTTAGAACAGATATTTCAAGATACTTACAACAAACGAGATAAACGAGTCATTACGTCTAAGATGCAAGAAATATCCAGCCGCATCAAACATATTTTCATTATGATAGATGAAATTACGGGAGATGACGGTGGCGTTGAGTTTTTGGCCGGAATTGCCAAGATGGTTAAAAATCATGAGTTGCATAATCCACAACACGGTTTTAATACTAAAATTATTGTAGCAGATGCTTCGATTGTTGACCCAGATGTGATTAAACAACACCTTGAAAATACATCCCCAGAACCAGATAAAATCTATTTTAAAAAGTTAGCTAGAAATTCGGATGTAATTGAACCTTTACAAGTTACTCCTTTTGAATTCAAACGGCTAGCCGCAACGGTAATTAATGCCAATTCTTATCCAGCCCGCAGTTTAGAAATAACTTATAAGGTATTTGTAGAAACTGTTAAATACAATGAAGATGCGTCTTTAAAAGAGAATTATGATTTAGTAAAACGGGTACAGTCTGAAATAATTCAGGATATCAATCAGCGATTGGCGCAACCTGGTGTCGAACAAATTATCGTCTATATTCAAAACAAGCAAAGATTGGCAGAATTGATTGAGAAGATTCAAAAAGAACGAGAATTTAATCAGTTTGAAGATTATCTAGAAATTCATGCGAATATCTCGGAAGAGGAGAAACAAAAAATACAAGAGTGCAAAGATACAGCTAAAGTAATCTTTATGACTGCATCTGGAAGTCGCGGGTTATCTTTCCCGAAAACGAAGCACATTTTAGTAGATATTGCTCACTTCCAGATTGAGAAAAATCTGATGGAAGTAATACAGGTAATTTATCGGGGGCGCGGCGAAGATAAACAGGGTAAAACCCTTGACGGTGAAGACAAGGAGTTGGTTTTTTACGTGTCTGATACAGCAGTTTATTACGCTGATGATGCGGAACTTTCCCTACAAGAAAGTAAGTTGAGTTTGTTGAATTTACTGCTAATTCTGAAGACTGCGGTAATGACGCGAATTTTGGGATATGGTTATTTAGGTAGGGAAAAGTTTGTGATGATTCCCATCGGCGGTAAGTCGGTTTCAGCAGTGGGAGATACTTTTAGTAACAAGATGGCTTCTTTGATTAAAACGCTAAAGAGCGAAAGCTACCGAGGAGATAAGCTGTTAAAGGAGGTTTATACGAGTCTAGAAGAGCTTTTGGCTCGTGGGGAGTTTGTTTTGACGAATTCTGATAACTCTCGTCAGAAGGGCGATTCCTATCTGGAAATGCGGGATGATTTTAACAAGAAGTTTTTGGAGAAGTGCAATCCGCTGGATGGTTTGCTGAGTTACGATCATCTAGAGATTGGTCATATTTGTGGTAGTTTGTTAGTAGTGCCTCTAGCTAATCAAAATTTGCTGGAAAAATACCAGATGCGACTACGCGAACAAATTCAGAAATGTAGAGATAATGGGTTGCTGCAAAAAATGCGTCTAATTAGGGATAGCAAGTCGTACCCGGAGAATGTACGATCGGCTATAACAGGAGGTGCGATCGAGCTTTTGCAATTTCTCAACGGCGATGTGGAGAAAACTCAGTATTTTGAACAACTCAGCCAACAGTTCGATCGCTATTATGCCATACCGCTGTTTGCTTTCGTTAGCGGGGAGGAAATGCAGGAGTATTTTGCTGACAGCAGCCTGGAAGAACCGGAAGACAGGCAGTTTCGGGAGATTTTGTCGGCTTATATGAGAGCAATGTATCCTGTAGATAGTGTAATGCCGATCGGACACAAATATCAAGATTTCCCATTTATCGTATTTAGAAGCTACAGTTTAGAACAAAGTCGAGCCAAGATGTTCACAGATAAGTACCTGTTGAGCTCCAACGAGTTAAACGTGCTCAACTTGATTTTATCAAAAGATGCCAATTAACCCATCTGCGTTCATCTCCGCTCATCCGCCCTCATCTGCGGTTCAAAATCCTCTTCCCGTAACTACCGTATAATAATCAATAAACAAAACACTCACTTAAATAAATATGACTGTCAAAGTAGGAGACATCGCACCGGATTTTAGCTTATTATCTCAAACTGGCTCATCAGTCAGTCTCAAGGATTTTAAAGGCAAAAAAAATGTCATCGTCTACTTTTACCCCAAAGATGACACGCCCGGATGTACTGCGGAAGCTTGCGCTTTTCGTGATAGTTATGAAGTTTTCAAAGACGCAGGTGCAGAAGTAATTGGGATTAGCGATGATTCGCAGCAGTCTCACCAAAAATTCGCCACCAAATATCAATTACCTTTCACATTGTTGAGCGATACTGGCAATAAAGTGCGGCAATTGTACGGGGTTCCAGCTACCATGTGGATTATGCCCGGTAGAGTCACTTACGTCATTGACAAACAAGGTGTTGTCAAGCATATTTTTGACTCGATGTTGGATTTTAAGGCGCACGTTTCGGAATCTCTCAAAACTTTGGAAAGTATTAAAAGTTAGATATGATTGGATCGGATTGATTTAACCGCAGAGAGCGCAGAGAACACAGAGGAAGAGTAAGACAAAGAGAGGAATTTAGTCCTCTCTTTGCTATTAGCAATTATCTAACCTTTCGCAGCACCTGATTTTTCATGTGCTACGTTGTGGGCGGTTTTGCCATTCTTACTATTACCGTGGCCGTTAGCATTGCGAGGCTGGATAACTCCATAGCCGCTTTGACTCTTGCGTTCGTAAAGCACATTAATTTCGCCTGTTTCTGCATTCTGAAACATATAGAAATCGTGGTCGATAATCTGCAATTGTTCTAAAGCTTCTTGCACAGTCATTGGAGGCATGGCAAAATACTTTGTCCGTACTACTTCGGGTGGAAGTTCGGGAGTTCGATCGCCAATCAAATCTGCTACTACAGGATGTTCTTCAACTGCCGTAACCGTTTTGGCACTACTCTGGGTCTTGTTGTCGTGGCGTTTTTCCTTAAATTTCCGCAGTTGACGAGCTATCTTGTCTGCGACCAAATCGATGCTAGCATACAGGCTTTCCGTGCTTTCCTCAGCCCGAATCACGCTGCCGTTAGCATAGATAGTCACCTCAGCAGTCTGCTTAGGATTGATCCTGGGGTTACGAGCCACCGATAGATGGATATCCACTTCCGTCGTCAAAGTTTGAAAATGGCTAACTGCCTTTTCAACTTTTTGATTGACGTACTCGCGAATGGCATCGGTGATTTCTATATTTTTACCCTGGATAACAAGCTTCATAGAGCTCCCTCCCTTCTGTAACGTGGGTATAGTTTATACAATAGCACTATGTATTCTAGAAAACACTTATCTTCCAAATCTTTTTTCATATGTTGACAATTCTTGATTTTAACTGCGTAAATATTCCGTAAAAACACTGTTGATTTTTTTCATGATTTCCCCTCTCATTCATCAACCTGCGATCCCCGAACCGTGCTTGCTCCTCGATTGGGGACAAGTACCCTACTCCCAAGCTTGGGAAATCCAGCAAAAACTCGTGCAAGAACGCCGGGACAATCCCGATTTGCCGGATGTGCTGATTTTGCTGGAACATCCGCCGGTTTACACTTTGGGGCTGGGATCGAAGTTGGAATTTCTGAAGTTTGACCCGAGCCAAACTCATGCGGAGTTGCACCGAGTTGAGCGGGGCGGGGAGGTGACTTACCATTGTCCTGGCCAGTTGGTGGGCTATCCTATTTTAAATTTGCGCCGCCACCAGCAGGATTTGCACTGGTATTTGCGGCAGTTGGAGGAAGTGCTTTTGGGAGTGCTGGAAGTTTGCGGGCTGAAGGGTTCGCGGGTTCCGGGAATGACTGGGGTTTGGGTGGATGGGTGCAAGGTGGGTGCGATCGGCATTAAAGTCAGTCGCTGGATTACGATGCACGGTTTTGCTTTGAATGTTTGCCCGGATATGGCAGGTTTTGGGCAAATTGTACCTTGCGGGATTCCCGATCGACCGATTGGTAGTTTAGAGCAGTTTATTCCGGGGATTGAGGTCGATCGAGTTAGGGCGATCGTTGTTGCTGAGTTTGCTCGCGTTTTTGGGGTGGAAATTGTGCGATCGGAATCATCAGACTTGTTGCCAAAATCTTTGATTGATAGACTAACCGCAGATGCAAGGCAGATAAACACAGATCGACGCAGATAATTTCAAGAATTGAAAGCTTCTTGGGAATGCCATAAGTCTATAGATGGTGCGTCACTCTCAACATTCCGGCGGAGTGTTGAACAACTCGAAAGTGACGCACCCTACGGCTGTGATTAAAACGGAATCGGATCGTAATCGGGATTGTCAGCTTCGGTTGAGGAACCAGGCTTGCGATCGGACTCCGAAGACTGATGCGAGTTCCAATCCGAGCTAGACGGGCCCTTAGCAGGGGCTGGAGCGCTGTTAGAACTGCGGCCTCGGGAACTCATGGGAACCACATTGCTCGGCACATTAGCGGGCGCGGTGGATCGAATTTGAGCGGGTTCGGGGGCGGTTCTAGCTGCGGGTGCAGCGCTCATCGCATCGGCGCCGAGAGTGTAAATTCTCTGGGCTGTTAGTTCAGCGCGCTTTTCTTTGATACCATCTCTGTCGATCGTATTCATACCCAGTCGGCCTTCAATAATCACGCGATCGCCCTCGCGATATTTATCGTGAATTTCTTGAGCTAAATTGCCCCATCCTATCACCTTCAAATGTTCCGGCGGATCTTCAGGTTTTGGGCCGGGAAACTGCACGAGCATTTCAGCGATTTGAAGTTGATTGTCTGGAGTATAACGGAGTTGCGGTTGTTGAATTATTTCCGCCATTAAAATGCAGCTATTCATAACTTAATTGGGAATTGGGAATTGGGAATTGGGCATTGGGCAAACAGGTCATTGGGGAGTTGGGAATTGGCCAAACAGGTCATTGGGAAAGCGAGGGTTTGTAGTGAGGACTTTAGTCCTCTCTTTATATATGAATTAATAAAGACTAAAGTCCTTACTAAGAACTGAATTATCGTTGCATAACCGGACATAATATAATACCCGATTACCCATTCCCAATTCCCAATTCCCAATTCTCAATTCCCAATTCCCAATTACCCGTTACCAAATTTATCTTGGCGAACCGCAGCTTCGGCCTGAGTGACAAAATCGTGGACGAGGGCGCGGTACTCCTTCAAAGTTTCAGAGACCCAATCTCGATCCTCGCTGTTGGCGAAGATATGAACGGTGGGTTCGCTAGCATCGGGCAAAACTAATACCCAATTGTCGTCGCTGTAGTTAAAAATCTTCACTCCATCTATTAATTCTAAACGATCGGGCGAATGAGTTTCTACCAAATGCCGCATTAGCGAACCTTTTACTGTCCAAGGACAGCGGACGCTGTAGCTGCGGTGGGTGACGCGGGGAAGTTCGGCTTTGATCTGTCCGAGCGATCGCTCCTGAATCGTCATCATTTCTATCACTTTAGCAATGCAGAACATTCCGTCAAAGCCCGGATGCAACTGCGGGAATATAAAACCCATATTGCCGCTGCCGCCCAAAACCACATTCGGGTTCCTGTTAGAGGCTTCCATCAAAGCAGTTGGGTTCGCCTTAGTGCGGATTACCTTGCTTTGATAGCGGCGGGCGATCGCCTCCACCGCAGAAGACGCATTCACCGGCACTACTACTGTACCTCTAGGATGGGAAGTCAGCATCAAATTTACCATCAGCGCCGTCAGCATTTCCCCGCGAATCGCGATTCCCGACTCGTCTACCAAAATAAGCTGTTCGCCGTTGGCAGACACCTGCACGCCAAAATTAGCGCTGAGTGCTTTCACCACCCGGCCGAGTTGGTCGAGCAAATATTCCCGTTCCCCGTTGCTCAGAGAAGTCTGCTTGAGACTGGCATTGAGCACCACCGCATCGCAGCCGAACTTAGCGAGCATTTGTGGCAGAATTGCTCCAGAAACCGCGTAAACGTAATCGATCACCACCTTAGAATTGCTGTAGCGAATTGCCTCCACATTCATCTGCCGCTCAAACATCCGGTTGTAAACGTCGAGTGCTTGGTTAAAGTACGACATATCTCCAATTTCGGGAATCAGAGCCCTGCGTAAATCTTCCTTAAAATAAGCGCCCTCGATTTTTTTCTCCGCAGCTTTAGTGATATTGATACCTTTGATATCGAAGAATTCAATTAAAATGTGGTCGGAGCGATCGGGCGAAATGCGAACGTGAATGCCGCCAGCAATGGAGATCGTAGACGAAACCGTGCGCGCGATCGGAATTGCCGTCGATTCCAAATTGACCACATTAATTCCCACCGACATCAAACCCGCAATCAAAGATCTCGAAACCATCCGCGAAATGCTGCGCTGATCCCGAGAAACCGATACCGAAGCCCCCGGTTTCAAAGTAGAACCGTAAGCCGCGCCCAATTTCACGGCAAATTCCGGGGTAATATCCACATTGGCCAGTCCTTGAACGCCCCGCTGGCCGAACAAATTCCGTTTAGCTTGTTCTCCCCAAATTAAATTTTGATTCAACAGAGCGCCGGATTCAATATTTTTGCTCGGCCAGACTCGCACGGAAGGGCCGACTTGCGCCTCTTCTCCGACAATGGACATAGAACCGACGACAGCACCTTCGAGGACGTGGGCGCGCCTGTCTACGCGGGTACTGCGGCAAATCACGCAGGCCCTGAGGTGAGCGTCTTCGCCGATAATTGCTCCATTCCAGACGATCGGACGTTTGATGTTAGCATCAGCCCCGACGGTCACATTATCTCCGATTACTGAACCCGCATTAATTTTGACTCGGGCTCCAATTCGGCAATTGTTGCCGATCATGGCGGGTACTTCGACGATCGCGCTATCGTCAATAAAAGTATTTTGACCTACCCAAAGTCCCGATCGAACTTCGTTGTAATAGCTCAAATCCAGATTGACTTTTCCCCGCAGCGCGTCATACTGAGCTTCCCGGTAAACATCCAACTGGCCGACATCGCACCAGTAACCCTCCGCGATGTAACCGTACATCGGCTCGTTTTTTTCCAGCAGCAGCGGAAACAAGTCTTTCGAGAAGTCGCACTCTTGATTTGCCGGTAGGTAGTCCAAGACTTCCGGTTCTAAAATGTAGGTACCGGTATTGACCGTATCGGAGAAAATTTCGCTGCTAGAAGGCTTTTCCAGAAAGCGGTTGATGCGGTAATTATCGTCCGCAATCACCACCCCAAATTCCATCGGGTTGGGAACGCGAGTTAAAATTAACGTGGCTTTGGATTGCTTGCGGCGGTGAAATTTGATAGCTTCCGTCAAGTCTAAATCTGTGATGCTGTCCCCGCTGATGACTAGAAAAGTTCGATCGAGCAATTCCGCAATATTTTTGACACAACCCGCCGTACCCAGCGGTTGGTCTTCCTCCACAGCGTAGGTCATTTGAACGCCAAAGTCGGCACCGTCAGTAAAATATTCGCGCATCACATCGGGAAGGTAGTGCAGCGTCGCAATAATTTCCGTAATATTATGCCTTTTTAGCAAATTGATAATGTGTTCTGCGATCGGGCGATTCAGAATCGGCACCATCGGTTTAGGTAAATCGCACGTCAGGGGTCTGAGCCTCGTTCCCGACCCCCCAGCCATCAGCACTGCACGCATAAAATCCTCCTTGTTTAGAAACCTCTCTACCGTTATTGTCCGCTAGAAAAAGTTTGCCTGCTGTAACTTGTGGGGCACTAACTATCAGCGTTTATTATGTTTGAGTTATCGCGCGTCTCTAAAATCCAAGGGAAGCGAGGTCGTCCCTCAACCGCAACCAAGTTCAACCGAATCAGGACTAGCCAGGTAAGTCGATTTGAGATTTGAGATTTACTCTACAGATGAATCTGGCAGCTTTAACTCTGGTTAAAAAACTTTTGACCCTCCATGACAGAAGTCGCGGCTTGTATCCGTTTTTGGACGAGAGTGGAGAAATTGTGCGCTCGAACTCCGATTTGTACGGAATGTTGCGTAAAGCCTCAGAATCACTTTTAGCAAAAGTCGCTTCTTGCTTGCACCCTGAAAGCTATTTCCTTGCTGCTATATCAACCGCGCCCGACAGTTAGGACCTTCTTACTTGCTGAAAGCCTTGCTGAATATGGCTTCTTCCTTTTCCCTTCCTCCTTCTTCCTTCTTCCTTATTCCTTCTTCCTTATTCCTTCTTCCTTCTTCCTTCTTCCTTATTCCTTCTTCCTTCTGCTATATTTTTAAGTTTGTGGCCAGCGGGGATTTTCAAGTATCTAGCTGAAGGTAGAATTGCTACAGGTATCGGGTGCGCCAGGAGGGCTGAAAAATGATAGATTAAGAGTAGCGATGCAGGCTCGCTGACTCAAAAAAATCCAATCAGTCGCTTAGGGAGTTATTTGATGGAACCGTTAATAGGATTGGTGTTGCTAGTCGCTTACGGCGGCGGTATTTGGAAATTTTGGAATGGTTTCGATCGCACGAACTTCGACAAAAGTTTTGCCAATCGCCTGAAGCTATCGCTGCTGTGGCCAGCGTTAATTTTTAATAAGCCTTACCGTCAAAACTTTACAAAAGCACTCAAAGGCTCTAGAAGGTAATTAAAGAATGTCTAAAAAGTCCGAACGCCCAGTCGCAGGTCAAGAGCAGACTTGGTTTGCCAAAGGAAAATCAGATAGCTGGCAAGTTTTACTGTCGCAGGTTGCATCTCGGTTCGATCGCGAATATCGAGAAGAAGCATTCGCCTTACCCGAAGAAGTCGAAGCAATGCCGATTTTCCTAGAATCAGTCGCCGGAACACTCCAAGAAAAAACAGTATCTCCCTTCTGGAAAATTGCCAAACCCCAAAAAAATCAACGCTGTTTAGATATTGGCTGCGGAGTCAGCTTTCTGATCTATCCTTGGCGGGAGTGGGAAGCGCTTTTTTACGGTCAAGAAATCAGCAGCGCCGCCCGAGATGCCTTAAACGCTCGCGGCCCTCAACTCAATTCCAAGCTATTTAAAGGCGTAGAATTGGCTCCCGCTCATCGCTTAAATTACGAAGAGGATCAATTTGACTTGTGCATCGCCACAGGCTTTAGCTGCTATTTTCCGATAGATTATTGGAAGATTGTCATGGCAGAAGTAAAGCGAGTATTAAAACCGGGCGGTCACTTTGTGTTTGATGTCCTCAACCCCAATGCACCCCTAGCAGAAGATTGGGCAATTTTGGAAACTTATCGAGCAGGCGAAGTATTTTTAGAGACAATAGAAGATTGGGAAAAAATGATTAAAGCAGCCGGTGCTAAAGTAGTAAAAAAGCAAAACGGCGACTTATTCCAAATGTACAAACTCCAATACAATTGAGAGGTAATTAGGTTTGTAGTGAGGACTTCAGTCGGCAAAAAACAAGTTTGTAGTGAGGACTTCAGTCGGCAAAAAACAAGTTTGTAGTGAGGACTTCAGTCGGCAAAAAAAAAAACAAGTTTGTAGTGAGGACTTCAGTCGGCAAAAAACAAGTTTGTAGTGAGGACTTCAGTCGGCAAAAAACAAGTTAAAAAAGTAGGGTGCGCCAATAAGTATAAATAGGTTTAATAACCAACAAATATGGCAACTGACGCACCCTACTGACTAATCACCAATCACCAATCACCACTAATTCCCACCCCATTAACAATCAATTGGGTGTAGCAGCAGGAGAAGGTGCAGCTTCGGGAGAAGGCGACACTTCCGGGGCAGCAGAAGGCGCAACTTCTGGAGAAGGCGACACTTCCGGGGCGGAAGAAGGTGCAGCTTCGGGAGAAGGCGACACTTCCGGGGCAGCAGAAGGCGCAACTTCTGGAGAGGGCGACACTGCCGGGGCTGGTTTCGGTTGGGGAGAAGGGGATTGTTCGGCGGCTGGTTTCGGTTGAGGTGAGGGCGACGGCTTGGTTGCGGGTTTTGGTGAGGGCTGTGGCGACTGTTGGGCCCCTGGCTGCGGTTTGTTAGAGGGCGCCGGCGGCTTCTCAAACTGCGGTTTCACTTGTGCAGGGGCTGGGGACTGCTCGCCTGTCGGGTTGGGTGCTGTCGGGGCCGGCGCTAGCGGCTGCGGGCCTGTGGGCCTGGTTGGGGTGGTGGATGGGGTGACAGGAATGCCGCTGCAAACTTTTTCGTCGTATTTAAACGCGACAGCCAACTGGTAAAGCTTGTGGGTGCTGGCTCCTTGAAATGTCAGAGTAGGGTTAATAATCGCGGTTTTAGCCGCAGTATCGAGAATACCGTAACCCGTGGGGACGATCGGCTTAGGCTCCGCCTTGAGCAAGCCTTGAGGGCTGACAACTGCTCCGAAAACTGCCGTTCCTTCGAGTTTTTGCGAGCAAGCTTCTTTGGGATAAGCGACATTCACAGGAGTCGGCCCCGTCATTTCCAAGTCGGGGTAAGCTCTTTTGAAGTCATTAAACAAAGCAACATAGGTATTAGCAGCAGCAAGCAGTGTCTCTCTATCGTTGGGTAAGTTTGAACCGGGAACTCCCTGCTGTTCTAGCTGCTGCTGTCCTTGGTCAAATTGTTGCCTCCTGATTCTTTCTTCGGGAGTTTCTGCGATGAGATTCCGTTTATTTGGATCTTTTTGAGTGAATTTCGGTGCTCCATCGGGCCCGGAATTTCTTCCACCAATGGGGAATTCCGGGGTAAAGACTGGAGCTCCGTCTGGGAATAGCGGGAGTCCGCCTCTACTGGCTATAACCCTTTTGAGGGTCTCCGCCTCATCTTCGGAGGTGCCACCCGGAATCTGTGGAATGCCTGTGACTCCTGGTGGCGGTGGGGGGATATTGCGATCGAAATTACCGGGTAATGGCGGGAAAATCAAACCGCTGGGAGGTGTTTGGGGGATGACAGTGGGTGTTTTGAGGGAGGGGGGTTTGAGATTTGGAACTGAAGCTTGTGGCTGCGGCGCTGTTGGGGCACTTAAGGGGGGGAGGGGGGGATCGAGAGGCGCAAAGAATCCAGGAGGGGGCATTCCCGGCGGCAGGGCGGGCAAGTTAACTGTTGGAGGGGGGGGCAAAGGGGGAGCTAACTTGGGGGAGGTGGGAACGGGAACTGGTGCGATCGAAAACGGCTTGTTAGTCGATCGCGGTGGTATGGTTTGTGGCAGGCGGCCGGCTTGTGCGGGAGTTAGTTGTACGAATCCGACGGAACCGGGGATGTTTTTTGAGGAATTTCCGCCATAGATGATGTTTGAGATTGTCGGGGCGCTTACTCCGAGCACTCCGTGAATTCCGACAGAAGCTAGGGCTGCCCACCAAAAAGGCTGGCGCAGCGGTTCGGAAAGGGTGTTGGCTAGGGAGGATGAGTCAGTCATGACCATAGGGAGTGGGGAATGGGGAATTGGTAATTTGCCCGCGCAGGGCATTGGCCCGCGCAGGGCATTGGGAATTGGAAATGGGGAATGGGAAATGGTAATGGGGAATTGGAAGTTAATATAGCGGTTATCAAGCGTAGTGAGGTATGCCCGCGGAGGCCACGGCGGCCTATGCCCACCCAGGCCAGTCGTACCTCATATGGGATCTCGAAAGGCTATAGTTATTAATTGATATTTTTTTTATTTTGAGTGATTTTAAACGTGGCTGTTGGGAATTCAAAGGTATGATTTTAGCACGATCGCCCTCGAAGTTGCCCGATCGGCCTTGATGACAATTCACGGGCCCAAAACTCAACCAAATTTATTAAACACGATCGACCAGTTCAAGCGATCGGCGTTTCCAATTCGGTTACAGAACCGGATTCATCCCTCGGTGCCATGCTTTAAATCCAAAATCCCCAATCCATCGGCTTACTCATCTGTTGCAGCATTCTTCCTTCTTCCTTCTTCCTTCCATCCGTTACATCCGTTACATAATCCGTTGCCGAACTTCCTTCTTCTCACCACCGATAGCGGTAAGTTTTAAAAGGAGCTCCCTCAACGCTCAGCAAGTCGATCGGGTAAATTGGAGCACCGCTTGCCATATATTGAAACATTTCGCGAACTTCCTCTCCCCGCAGCGACAACTGGTCTAACTCTTTGAGAGAATACCAACCAGCACACAAAGTATGCTCGTCCGGCTTGCTCTTGGGCGGCGTCTTATCTTCAGGACGAGCCACAAAAATCACCCTCAGGCGCACGTTGCCCCTAGGCATCACCGTATGCTCTACCCTGAGAATTCCCTCCACGATCACAGAAATGCCCGCTTCCTCAATGGTATTGCGCTGAGCAGCTTCGAGCAAAGTCTCGCCCTTTTCCACTCGCCCTGCTGGCAGATACCACTGCTGCTCGTACTTGCGCTCTTGTACCAATAGAAAACGGTCTTCTAAGTGAACGACAACTAGGGTAAAATACAATGTTGGAATCGGCTCGCGAGCCATAGAAGTAGATATTCCCCAAGCAAAAAGTTTAACGAGCGAGAGATGTTAGCCATCCAAAAGATGCTTCGGCAAGCGTCTTTGAACTTGAAAAATAGATCCTAGCACCCCGACCGCCAAATCAAAAATCAAAAATCAAAAATTGATAATGCCATTACCTACCGTGATTTTGCCAGGATATTTTGCTGCTGCTTCAGACTGTGGGGAATTAGAAAAATCTTTGGTCGATCGCGGTTTCCCAACTGTAACAGTACCACTGAGCAAGGCAGATTGGTTGCCGACTTTCGGCGGGCGATCGATGGTGCTAATTTTGCGACAGCTCGATCGCACGGTCAAACAGATGTTACAGCAATACGGCTGCCAACAGATCAATCTCGTCGGTCATCCCGCAGGCGGCTGGATTTCTCGGATTTATTTAGGCGAAAAGCCTTACACGATTCACAAAGACGTGTTTTAGTCCCACCCCTTTAGGACTTTCTTTGTGTGCATCCTTCAGACAGTCCAGTACCCGCTCACAGCCAATCAGATAATCGACTGAGGTGCTTGCAGTGATTAGATTAGACTTTTCGCTCATTTTTCGCTCACTTGACTTACAATGTTGAGTCTGCTTATTGCGTACAGCTTACCGAAAAAGAACTCGTTTTTCGCTCAAGTACGAAAACGAATCTTTTGACATACTCCCCAGCCTGAAGGCATGGGGATTCTCCCATCGTCACCGAGTTGGGATTCCTTGCTCAACGAGACGGCTTAAATCTTCAATATCTCTATTAAAAACCCAGAGGTCGGACTCTCCCAAGGCGTTTGGGTCGGTTTCTGTTTGCCCAACAGTACCGTTGAGGTATTTCCCCAAGTATTGCAACCCTTTTTTAAGAATGTTGATTGCTGCGTTGCGATCCCTGTCTAAAACTGTTCCACATCTTTGGCATTGATGAGTTCTGGTACTTAAAGTTTTCTCGACTTTTGTCCCACAAACTGAGCAATCAATAGTTGTGAAATGCGGTGGTACAGCGATGCAGGTTATCTTATGTATCTTGGCAAAATAATTTACCCAAATTGTGAATTGATACCAAGACGCATCACTGATACTTTTGGCAAGCTTATGGTTTTTAACCATATTTGACACCTTCAGGGCTTCATAGACTACCAAATCGTGAGATTGGACTAACGCCAAAGCATTTTTTATCGCCTTGTCTTTACGCTGCCTAGAAACTTTAAGATGTAGTTTGGCTACTCTTTTTCTTTGTTTGTGATAGTTATTAGATTGTTTCTTTCCCTTCTGGAAACGTTTAGATAACTTTCGCTGTGCCTTTTTTAGTCTTTTTTCGGATTTTCTAAGATAGCGAGGGTTTTCTACGGTATTCCCGTTAGAATCTGTATAAAACTCTTTTAATCCAAGATCGATTCCTACAATCGACCCAGTGAATTCGTGTTTCTCTTCTCTCGAGTAGTCAATCAAAAACTGACAATAGTAGCCATCAATCCGTCTTACTACTCGAACTCTCTTAATTTGTTGTTCTGAGTAATAAACGAGTGTTTTTTGACTGCACCAGAGGTCAAATGTTCCAGCTTGAAATCCATCTTTAAAAGTTATCTTTCTGCGACCGTCAGAAAGTTTATAGCCGGTTACTTTATATTCAACGGAACGGCTATGCTTTTTGAATTTAGGGAACCCTTTCTTTTTTACTGATGTATTACGGCAGTTGGCATAAAACCTTGATATAGCCTGCCATGCTCGATCGGCACGCTTATTGCCTTGCTTGAGAGTTAAGCTTGTCTGCCCAAGGAGTTGCCTTATCAGAAGCTAAAACGGAACAGAGTTTTTGGAGATCATTTCTCGTTGCCCCTTTGTTTTCCATCCAATATTTAACACATTTGTTCCTGATGAATTGTGCTGTTCTAATAGCTTCATCAAGAAGGGAGTATTGTTTGGGAGTTCCGTTTTTGAGTTGAGCTTCAACAACTAGCATTTGTTTATCCTCGACCTTGGATGTTTTTAGTTTAACACAATTTACCCGCTCGTCCTAAAATTAAATAAAAGCCGTCCTTGAAGGACGGGGCTTTAAACCCAACATTTTCGGTAAGATGAGTGATTTATAGGCTATAGCAACCTTTGCCGATCGCACTTTCTTATTTCTCAGTCAGATACGCTGCTAATTCTGGAATTTCACCAGCGCGCTGCCACTCGGTTTCACCGCGGCGTACTTTGGTGCGATCGGTAATCTTCTGCACATCTCGCAACTGCCGCTTAGTATAAGGCCCCTCGGCTTTACCGCTGCGGAATACGTACCACTGAGCCTGCTGTGACTTAGGCTTTTTAGTTGCTGGCGCGGGTTTTCTGACAGGCCTCATCCGAGCATCGCCGAACTCGGCTGCAAGCTGGTTGAGTTCGACTTCAACCGGATCGGCAGCGGGTAAATTACGATCGCGCGAGGTCTTTTTGGCTGAGGCTTCCCCGCCAGCAATTGCTACTTCGCGCGGCCACCCCCGGAAATGCCACTGTGCCACCCAAACGAGCGCCACGGCAGATCCTAACATCTCTTCCTCTGTTTCTGACCATTCAGACGGCTCTCCAAATACCGCAGAAGCGATCGCACCAAAGACGAGCGCACTCAAATTGAAATAAATTAGGTAGGTAGTATCATTCGCCGCTAAATGCCAACTGGTTGTATGCCGGACAAAAGATTGACTGGCTGCTGTTTTGTTGTGTTTCCACGCTTTTCGAGCTTGAATCCGACTGTAACCAGGAGAGTAGGCCGGCCACCACTTCGCGGCCCAATTAACTAAATGCGCCGACCAATACTGCAAAGCTGCATATCCGACTATGCCGCTCAGAAACACAGAAATAACTAATAGAAAGGTTGTCAGCGGCAGTAGCTGTTTTGGCACCATTGGGGCCGTCACAAAAGTCAGCACAAAAAACGGCGTACCGGTTAGTGTTGGAACTAACAGAATTTGCAATATCTTGAGCAAGTATGCATAGAAAATCCCTAGGAATTTGAGAATAATTTTAAGCAGCTTTGCAAAGCGGAAGTGATACAAATAAGCAGATGCGATCGCAGTTCCTAGAATTAAAGCAACGATCGCGCCCGAAGAATCCCTGAGCGGCAGCATCAAAAGCGCGATCGCCGGAATTCCCATCACGATCGCAGCAGGTAGCGTAGCAAATGCGATAAACCCTTCCCTCCAGTGCAGCCAAGGCGATACTGTTACTGTCGGCGGTTGGTTCTGGCTGCGACTTTCCACCCACTCAGCAAATTTAGCTAATCCCCAATGGTAGAAAGCAAATAACGGGATTTGGCACAACCAAGCAAAGGCGATCGCGCCTTCAAAGTCAGAACTGCTGATGATGTTGCGCCAGTAGACTGTGCTAAATCTGTAGTAGTAATAATATCCAGGCAGCAGTACCGAAACAATCAGCCAAAAGCCACTGCTCAAGGCAAAACCTTTTGCCCAGGATGCAGGAAAGGGGAGGAACTTCGGCCAGTTATTCATGAGAGGGACAATTGAAGCGGATATCAATATTGTCCCACTACACTTGAGCTTAGGCAATTGCTTTAGTCTTGAGTTTTCCCACCGCTCAGGTTTCGTCGGGAAACATTAGACATCTTGCATTCAGTCGAAAACTATCTAAAATTATCTGCGTTAATCTGTGTTTATCTGCCATTATCTGCGGTTTTTGTATCAATCCAAGATTTATGCAATCTTGTTTACTGCCTCAAACTCCCGAAGCAACCGCTCACCAGCCTCGATATTGCGAGCCACAAAATAATCGCCCGCATCCAAGTCTCGGCTAGCAGTTGGAGAGACAAAGCATTGGCTCATCCCTAAACCTCTCGTGCCTTGCGAAACTTTTCCTGCAATTGTTCTGGCACAGTCTCTAAGG
This sequence comes from Microcoleus sp. PH2017_12_PCY_D_A, assembly GCF_020738565.1. NCBI lineage: Bacteria > Bacillati > Cyanobacteriota > Cyanophyceae > Oscillatoriales > Microcoleaceae > Microcoleus > Microcoleus sp. PH2017_12_PCY_D_A. Next base: position 35,068 of record NZ_JAEQCI010000072.1, read on the forward strand.
GAATTCCCTCACCCCGCGATAGTTCCGCCTCCGCTTCCTCAATCGACTGACGCACTTCCTCCTCCCACTCCGAATAATGCTTCTGGGTTTGCGCCAGAGTCTGGAGGGCTTTGGTGATTACCTCTCCAGGCGAACTAAACTGCCCCTGCGCCAATTGCGCCTCGATCAATTGCAATTGCTCTGGACTTAAAGTAATATTCATTACGCCACCTCCCTCAGACAGATTCATATTTTAACAATAGCGCTACATCCGCGTACTCTCGATCGCCCGAAAATCATAGGTGAGAATTGCCAATCCGATCGCTTGTCGCTGCTTTCGTCATCGCCACAATTGCTAAATCAACAACTCAACCGCGCCATAACGCGATCGTATTTTTATCTGAAAAATTCGGATTTAGAGTCAACATAATTTTCCTTCTCTTTCCCTAAAAGCCTCGCAATCTCGATCGAACTCATTAAATACTCCGGTCATTTTTTGATTGACAAAAAGCAAGATTTATAGTAAACAAGCTCAAAAAAGGTGTTAAACTCATCTGGCTCGGAGAATCACCCAGCCGGAAACAAAAGGTTACAATCAAAAATACATTCTATTTCGATAACAATACAGTTTATCGCTTGAACTCCTCAGTGCCAAATAACAACACCTCAACTCAATCCTTTCAATTTGACTCAATTGACAGCGCCCTCGCAGACCTGAAAGCAGGTCGGATGCTGGTAGTAGTCGATGACGAGAACCGCGAAAACGAAGGCGACGTGATTTGTGCCGCCCAATTCGCCACCCCTGACAACATCAATTTTATGGCAGTGAACGCCCGGGGTTTGATTTGTCTGGCCTTAAGCGGCGAAAGGCTCGATCGCCTCGAACTGCCCCTGATGGTCAGCAAAAACACCGACAAGAACCAAACTGCCTTTACCGTCAGCATCGATGCAGTCAACGGCGTCAGTACCGGCATCTCCGCCGAAGACAGGGCCCGCACCATCCAAGTAGCCATCCACCCGGATACCAAACCTCAAGACTTGCGCCGTCCCGGTCACATTTTCCCGCTGCGGGCGATCGACGGTGGCGTCCTCAAACGCGCCGGTCACACCGAGGCCTCCGTTGACCTCGCCAGACTCGCCGGCCTCTATCCCAGCGGCGTCATCTGCGAAATTCAAAACCCCGACGGTTCCATGGCGAGGTTGCCGGAATTAATCGAATACGCCAAAACCCACAACCTCAAAATCATCAGCATTGCTGACTTAATTAGCTACCGACTGAAGCACGATCGATTTGTCCGCCGCGAAACAGTCGCCAAATTGCCCACTGAATTCGGCGAGTTTATGATTTACGCCTACCGCGACACTCAAGACAACTCAGAACACGTTGCCATTGTCAAGGGCGACCCGGCAGAATTTAAAGACAAACCCGTGATGGTGCGGGTGCATTCGGAATGTCTGACCGGAGATGCTTTGGGCTCCTTGCGCTGCGACTGTCGGATGCAACTGCAAGCGGCACTGAAAATGATCGAAAATGCCGGTTGCGGCGTCATAGTTTACTTGCGCCAAGAAGGTCGGGGCATTGGATTGGTGAATAAACTAAAAGCTTACTCGCTGCAAGACATCGGATACGATACCGTAGAAGCTAACGAGCGGCTGGGATTTCCCGCCGACTTGCGGAACTACGGCGTTGGAGCACAAATGCTTAACGATTTGGGAGTGAAAAAAATTCGGTTGATTACCAACAACCCGCGCAAAATTGCCGGTTTGAAAGGTTACGGCATTGAAGTAGCCGATCGCGTCCCCTTACTCATTGAAGCCACAGATTACAACTCGATCTATCTGGCAACCAAAGCCGAAAAACTCGGTCATATGCTGCTGCAAACTTATTTAGTCACAGTGGCGATTCAGTGGAACGAAACGAAGGAAGAAGGAAGAAGGAAGAAGGAAGAAGGAAGAAGGAAGAAGGAAGAAGGAAGAGGTTCGGGGGAAGAAGGAAGAGGTTCGGGGGAAGAAGGAAAAGAGGAAGATTCTGCCATTCAAAATCGGTACGAACACCTCGAAAAACTGCGGCATTTGGCGGCAAAACACGATTTATTGCTGAAAGAAGAAGCCCGACCGGTGGGTATAGCCCTGTTCGGAGAAGGCTCCACGATCTTTCACCTTGGCTTCGATCAAGCCGGACTCGCCGCCCCCGACTGGTACTCGGACCAAAATCATCCTTACGTCAGGGCGATCGTCCAAATTCTCGACTCGATCAGCACAGATCCCGACTTGCAAACATTAGAATTCATGGTTTCCTCCGGCGCAGATCCGCTCAAAATCCTGCAAGTCCAGCTCGATCGCGAAAGCTTCCCCCTGGGACAAGTCGCGTCCGCGTGTACAAAGCTTCAACCTCAAAAAATCTATAGTTTTTCCCCTATTCCCGATTCTGCCCTCGGAATGTCAAGCTAGGGTCAAGAATAGAAAGGGCAAATCGACATGGAAATGAACGTTGGTGACTTTTTGCACCGGCTCGACCTCAGGGGACAACCGCTTAAAGGCACCAACCTCGGCGGTGCGGAACTCCGGGGAGCCAACCTCAGGGGAACAGACCTCCGAGAAACCAATCTCAGCGACGCAATTCTCAGGTATGCAGATCTGATCGAAGCAGATCTCACCCGCGCCAATCTCAGCGGTGCGGATTTAGCTGAGTCGTTTCTGAATTTAGCTAACCTCACCAGAACCGATTTGACAGGTGCTTTCCTCCGAGAAGCTACTTTGGTAGGAGCGGAACTCACGGGAGCCAACCTCAAACAAGCAAGTTTGATCAAGGCCAATTTAGTTGGAGCAAATCTCCAACAAGCCAACTTAACCAGAGCCAATCTCAGCGGAGCAGATTTGCGCGGTTCTCAGATGACTGGCGCTATTTTAGAGAAGACAGTCTACAACAACCGGACTATCTTTCCCGAAGAGATTGACCCCGCTGCAATGGGAGCAATTTTGTTAGCTCCCAATGCCTCGCTCCCGGGATTAAATCTGGCTATGGTAGATTTGACCGGAGCCGATTTAAAAGGAGCCGATTTGCGGCGGACAAACTTATATAAAGCTATTTTATTTGGAGCGAAACTCGATCGGGCAAACTTAGCAGGAGCCAACCTCAGCGCAGCGGACTTGAGGGAAGCCAGTCTCAGCGGCGTCATTTTAGAAAAAGCTGTTTACAGCAACCAAACATTGTTTTCAGAAGGTATTGACCCCCGTCTGGGCGGAGCTTATTTAATTGCTCCCAATGTATCGCTGCAAGGGGTAAACTTAACCGGAGCCGACTTAAACGGGTCAGATTTAAGCGGAGCTAATTTGAGCGCTTCTAACTTGAGTTCGGTCAATCTCAAAAATGTAGACCTCAGTAAAGCTAGCTTAAAAAAAGCTTACCTCAAAGGTGCAAACTTGGAGGGAACAGACTTGAGAGGAGCCGATCTAAGCGGCGCAATTTTGCACCAAGTAAACTTGAGTTCTTCTGACCTCCGGGGTGTAGACTTAACAAGGGCCGACCTCAGCGGCGCTAATTTGAGCGATGCAGATTTGAGGGAAACAGATTTCACCGGAGCTACTTTGCTGTTCGCTAACTTGAGCGGCGCCGACTTGAGAGGTGTAGACTTGACAAAAGCTGACCTCAGCGGCGCGAAGTTAAACGAAGCCGATCTCAGAAAAGCAGATTTGATGAGAGTAAATTTGGAGGGAGCCGATTTAACTGAGGTAGACTTGAGCGATGCTCATTTATTCCGAGTTAATCTCAGAGGTGCTAACCTGAAAGGTGCTAACCTGAAGGGCGCAAGTTTGAAAGGGGTATCTTTGACCGATGCTTATTTGAGCGAAACGGATTTGACCGATGTAGAGCTGAATCCGAGTTTCTTTGAACTGCCATTAGAATCGGAATGGTAATTAGTCATCAGTCATTAGTCATCAGTCATCAGTCATTAGTCATTAGTCAGCAGTTATTAGCCGTTAGCAGCTAACAACGAAGTAGGAGCAAGACTGCGGACTAATAACATCAGGTAACAACTAACAACTGTAGAATAAAGACTGCGGACTAATAACATCAGCTAATGACCAATAACCAATGACTACTGACTAATAACTAATAACCAATGACTAATGACCAATGACTACTGACTAATGACTACTGACTAATAACCAATGACTAATGACTAATGATTAATGACAAACCGTTAGGCTCTGTTATTCAAGGTTCCCTCAGCAAGGGATTAGAAGTGCGGCTGCACGCCGATGTTTCGGTGGAAGATATGAGGGTGGGGAAATTTTTAGTAGTGCGGGGGGTACGATCGCACTTTTTCTGTATGCTCACCGACGTGTCCCTCGGAACATCCAGCACTCGGATTTTATCCAACCCTCCCAACCCCAACGACGATTTTCTCCTCGCAGTCCTCGCCGGTAGCAGCACCTACGGTACGATCGAGCTTGCGCCCATGTTGATGCTGACTGCGGAAAAAGAAAAATCTCAAGCCATCTTCAATCCCACAGGTAACGGAGTCCCCGATAAAAAGCTGGCCTTGGGAAATTTGGGTTCATTTGAGCCGCAAAGTGGCGCCGATATGGAATTGCTGCCGGTGAAAACGATTCCCAGCCACTTTTCCCAGGTGTTTGATGCCAAAGAAACCGATTTTAGGGCGGTTTTTGGCTGGGAAGATGACCCGTACCGCCGCAATTTTGCGATCGGCAAACCGATTGACATGGACGTTGCCGTGTGCTTGGATTTAGACAGATTTGTGGAACGCAGCAACGGAGTTTTTGGTAAGTCGGGAACCGGAAAATCTTTTCTGACGCGCTTGCTGCTGTCGGGAATTATTCGCAAGCAAGCTGCTGTCAATCTAATTTTTGATATGCACTCGGAGTACGGGTGGGAAGCTGTTTCGGAAGGAAAACAATTTAGCACTGTTAAAGGTTTGCGGCAGTTGTTTCCCGATAAAATGCAGATTTATACTCTCGATCCAGAATCGACAAAACGCCGGGGAGTTCGCGACGCTCAAGAGTTGTTTTTGAGTTTCGAGGAAATTGAAGTGGAAGATATCTCGCTGGTGCAGCGCGAGTTGAATTTGTCGGAAGCTAGTATCGAAAATGCAATTATTTTACGCAATGAGTTGGGCAAGGGTTGGATCAATAAGTTGCTGGACATGACTAACGAAGATATTCAAAATTTTTGCGAAGAAAAGCGGGGAAATAAGTCTTCGATTATGGCTTTGCAGCGCAAATTAGAGCGTTTGAACGATCTAAAATACATTCGCAAACGCTGTCCTAAAAATTATGTAACTGAGGTTTTGCAGTGTTTGGATGCGGGTAAAAATGTAGTAATTGAGTTCGGTTCGCACTCGGATTTGCTGTCCTATATGTTGGCTGCAAATGTGATTACTCGCCGCATTCACGGAGCTTACGTGAAGAAAGCTGACAAGTTTTTGCAGAGTAAAAATCCGTGCGAAAAGCCGCAACCGTTAGTGATTACCATTGAGGAAGCCCACCGCTTTCTCGATCCGGCGATCGTGCGATCGACTATTTTCGGCACCATCGCCCGCGAAATGCGAAAATACTTCGTAACCCTGCTGATTGTAGACCAGCGTCCCTCCGGTATCGACGGCGAGGTGATGTCGCAAGTCGGCACGCGGATTACAGCTTTGCTAAACGACGATAAAGACATCGATGCTATCTTTACGGGTGTTTCGGGAGGGCAGAGTTTGCGATCGGTTTTGGCCAAACTCGACTCGAAACAGCAAGCATTAGTTTTGGGGCACGCCGTACCGATGCCGGTAGTTGTGCAGACTCGTCCCTATGACGAGCAATTTTACAGGGAAATTGGGGATATTGATTGGCAAGAAATGCCCGACGCAGAGGTATTTGCAGAGGCAGAATCTGCTAAAATGGATTTGGGATTTTAGATGAGACAAGATTGCTTTCCTGCGCTTTCCAATCAGAAAATAATCTGCGTTTATCCGTGTTTATCTTCCTTGCATCTGCGGCCCGGCGATTTTAGATTTTAGATTGGCGGATTGGCGGATTGAAGATTGGCGGATTGAAGATTGAAGATTGTCATGCACGTCAACTCTTCCTTCTTCCTTCTTCCTTCTTCCTTCTTCCTTCTTGACAACTGTCAACTGAATGAAGCAAGGGCTTTTGCCCTCACACCCCTCACCCCTCATCCCTAACTCCATAAAATTTGGATAAGGTGAAATATTGTTCAGTCGATCGGCAAAATTTAACTCAAATAGCCCAATATCCCGCTCTTAATATATCTTTACTCACTGACAGCAGAAGTTGATTAGCATATTTGAATAAAAATGTCAAGAAATATTTTAAACAGTAATTTGCAGCGAATACGGCGATCGAGTTCGGTTATCTCGCATCGCAGCATCTAGGCAGCGAGAAAAATTCAAGCGATGATAGAAGAGAGAGCAAAACAAAGCCCTCGAATTGCATGAGTCTGTTTGCATGAGCGTGTTTGCATGAGTATTGTGAAGCTGAGTTGCAGTTAAAACTAGCAGGGAATTGAAAATCTTAAGGAAAAATGTAGAATCTTTACCTTAAGACAGAGGTTTTTACCCTTTACGATCCTCAAAATTGGAAATAGTATTGAGAAAAGTAAACTCTTGCTTCACTTCGCCTTAAACTAGCCGTTAAAGCTAGCGAGCTACGGAAAATCGACGGGGATTACTGGAAAATCAAGCATAAAAGTAATCCAATACAACAAGCTTCTACCGATCGTCACCGATAAACAGGAGGGGTAACATCCCCCCTGTCGCAGTCTTTATCCCACTTTTACAAGTGGGACAGGGTATCACCAACTTTTTATCTGTTGTTACAAGGAGTGCAATACTCACCCATGTCCACTACAACCCCCAAAACCAAAACAGTGAAAGCCGATCGCATGGGCAGCCGGCCATACTCCTCAACGGATACGGTTCGTACCTATCTGCACGAGATCGGTCGAGTACCCCTGCTAACCCGAGAAGAAGAGATTGTTTTCGGGAAACAGGTACAGCAAATGATGAAATTAATCGAAGCAAAACAAGCGCTTGCTAAAGAATGGCAGCGAGATCTGACGAATGAAGAGTGGGCTGCCGAAATGGAGTTGACCGAAGCCGAACTGAACCGGATCTTGCAGTTAGGGCGGCGCGCCAAGCAAAAGATGATTGAAGCGAATTTGCGCCTAGTAGTCGCGATCGCCAAAAAATACCAGAAACGCAATATGGAATTCTTGGATTTAATTCAAGAAGGCACCCTCGGTTTAGAACGGGGAGTCGAAAAATTTGACCCGATGCGGGGATACAAATTTTCTACCTATGCCTACTGGTGGATCCGCCAAGCAATCACTCGCGCGATCGCCCAACACGCCCGCACCATTCGATTGCCAATTCACATCACCGAAAAACTCAATAAAATCAAAAAAGTGCAGCGGGAACTCACCCAGCAGTTGGGCCGTTCTCCCTCGCCTGCGGAAATTGCCGCCGCCTTGGAACTGCACCCTTCCCAAATTCGGGAATACCTGCTGATGGCAAGACATCCAGTTTCTTTGGACTTGCGCGTAGGAGATAACCAAGATACCGAACTGCAAGAACTCTTAGAAGATGAAACAGCATCTCCAGACAACTACATTACTTCGGAATTGCTGCGGCAAGACCTCGATACTTTAATATCGGAACTTACCCCCCAGCAACGAGATGTGATTGTTCTGCGCTTCGGTTTGGAAGACGGCACCGAAATGTCTCTGGCCAAAGTCGGAGAAAGGCTGAATCTCAGCCGCGAACGGGTGCGACAGCTAGAACATCAAGCCCTCGCCCACCTGCGGCGGCGCCAGTCTCAAGTCCGAGAATACTTGGCTAGTTAGTCAGTAAAAGAGTTGAGATTTTCCCTAAGTCTCAACTCTTTTTTTGTGCAGGCGCCTTTGGGAAGGATACTTTTATAGCAATTTTCAAGTGATATCATGTCCGGTCGATTGACCGCAATAACTAAGGTTCGTAGTGCGGACTTCAGTCCGCAGCCAGAAAGCGGACTGAAGTCCGCACTACTAACCGTTTTTGTGTTAGTAGTGCGGACTTCAGTCCGCAGCCAGAAAGCGGACTGAAGTCCGCACTACGAACCTTTTTTGTGATGGTAATCAACTGGACATGATATCAGTGAGGTACAAATATTAATGGGTAATTGGTAGGCTGACAAGTACCTCACGAGATTTGAAAAGCGCTATATTTAAGATGTCGATCGCACTTTCTGGAGCGATCGCAATTTATCAAAACTAATCTGAGATTTGAATTTAGGAACCGGGCGGGCGATCGCTCCTCAAGTTAATATTTAGCGCCCGCCCAAATACCCGGTTTCTGTACGAGCTTTTTGAAACTGGTACAAGAGGCGCTGCGCTGCAGCTATTTGAAATTTTGGGGCAAGCAAGTGGTTTTAACTTATTTAATCGTATTCGCAAGCAGTTTAGAGGCGATCGCCCTTGCTCTCTCGCCCGGTAACTTCCGCATCAAACTTCCCCTAGGCGAGGCACAGCAATCGGACATCAAATCCGGCATTTTCACCTCCCAATCCCCCCCAAATGCTGCGCCAGATACCGCTAGCACAGGTTTAGCAGACGGTATTTACCTCTACGGCCAGTCGAGCCAGCCCGATCGAATTAAAAAAGAATATTTTGTATTTGAAATGCGGCAGAGTAAAGTAGTCGGCGCTTTTTACCTGCCTCGGTCTGCTTTTTACTGTTTTTACGGCACTGCGGAGCGAACTCAGTTAAATTTAACAGTAGTGGACACTTACGACGGCAGTCGCTCTCCCTATTCCGTAAACCTGCAACAGTATCACCCTATTTCGGCCGTCAGCGACAACGATCGGCGCATTTTGGGTATTTGCAAGGAAGCTCACAAACAGCAGGTATGGGGAAACTAATACCATTTTCGATTTTCGATTGCAGATTAAAGAATTGGGAATGACTTACTGCATAAGAGTTTGGAGTTTCCCTAGAGTTGCATTGATTTGTGAAAATCGTACAACCAATACCTACTGATTTTCTTGGTTTCTTGGGTATAGTAAAGCGAAACAAAAACCTATTTGTTCGGTAGGAGTGCCTCAACCCAACCTAATTTATGAAATAATTTTCCCCTTGGGCGAAAATCTTGTTTAACAAAAAACTAACTCTCCTTCCCATGCCTGAAGTCACCGGATGTTACCTGTATACTTTTTAACAAGGCAGCAGTAGAGTGCGTCACACAAAAAACTGGAAATATCCGAGAAAATGTGAGGCTGCGGGACGCCCTACAAAACTCCCTCCCGGCAGACTGGCGCGGCCCTAGCAGCCAGGATTCAGGAAACAGCAGTAAAATTGCTCCTGAGTTGAGAATTTTGGACGGACATCACATACACGGCAAGATGAAACTGCGTCGCAAAACACTATCAATAGTTGGCATTACCATCGCTGGACTGACTGGCATTCTGTATGCCACCTCCTCCAGCATCCTTTTGGGCAGCCTTGTCAAAGCAGAGGAACAAGAAGCCACACAGGTTGTGAAGGGAGTGCTCAGCGTGTTCGGGCAAACCGCAGATGACTTCAACTCGCGCTTTGCCGACTGGTCTGCCTGGGATGACACCTACGCTTTTATCCAAAACCGCAACTCAGAATTCATTGCCTCCAATTTAGTTCCAGAAGGGCTGAATAATTTGAGAGTTAATCTAGCCATATTTGTCAATACTTCTGGCAAAATAGTTTACGGTACGGGTTTAGACAGCGAAAAAATGAAACTAACGCCTGTTCCATCCGCATTAAAAGAGCATATTTCTCTGGGCGACCCGCTGTTGCAGCACCCCAACGCCAACAGTAGCCTTGCTGGTATCCTGCTTCTGCCTTCGGGGCCGATACTGATTACTTCCCGGCCAATTGTCACTACAAAAAACACCGGCCCGATCCGAGGTACGCTGGTATTCGGGCGCAATTTCGATGCTGCGGGCATTGCGAAGCTGTCTAAAATTACTCGCTTGCCGCTGATTGTACACAGTATTAATGAGCCTCATTTACCCGCTGATTTTCTGAAAGCGCGGCACAAACTGTCGGCAAAAAAACCGATTTTCGTGCGTCCTGTCAGCGAAGATTTGATGGCGGGTTATGCTTTGATCCGGGATATTTACGATCGACCGGCGCTGCTGCTGCGGGTGGATATGCCCAGAGAAATATACCACCAAGGTCAAACCAGCTTAATGTATCTGCTGGTGTCTGTCGGGTTAGCGGGAATCGGGTTTATCGGCTGCACTCTGCTGCTGATTGAGCGTTTGGTGCTGTCTCGGTTGAGCAGTTTGGCGAAAGCAGTGAACCGCGTCAGCAGCAGCCAAGACCTCTCAGTGCGTCTGCCGGTAAGGGGCGCAGACGAGTTGGCAGACCTTGCTCATACTATCAACGGAATGCTGTCGGCGCTGGCGATCGCCGACAGCGAACAACTCGAAGAAAAAGCCCGTTACCAAGCCGTAGTCGAGCAAGCTACAGACTGCATTTTCCTGTGGGACGCTCAAACCAAACGCATTTTAGAAGCCAATACAGCCTTTACAAACTTGCTCGATTACAGTCTTGATGCGATTTCGCAACTGACTGTTTACGATATCGTCGCCTATTCCAAAGACCTAGTTGAGAGAAATATCCAGTTCCTGCTAAGGGAGAAACAATTAAGAATTGGCGAAGTTCTCTACCTGCGCCGAGATGGTTCCTGCGTGGACGTGGAAGTAAGCGCCAGCCTGATTTCCTACGGAGGCCGCGAGATTATTTGCACAGTTGTCCGCGACATTACCGAGCGCAAGCAAGCCGAAGCCGAACTCCGAGCCTCGGAAGAACGCTACAGACTTTTGTTTAAAAATAACCCCCATCCGATGTGGGTTTACGATTTAGAAACTCTGGAATTTATAGCCGTCAATCAGGCTGCTATCGAGCACTACGGCTACACTCGCGACGAATTTCTCAACATGACCGTTGCGGATATTCATCCGCCCCAAAAAATGCCGAGATTGCTAGAAAATATATCCGAAGTAGATGCCAGTATTGATTTGGCCTGTGTGTGGCAGCACCAGACAAAAAACGGCACAATTATTGATGTTGAAATTACTTCTTATGCCCTGATATTTGATAGCAGAAATGCTGAATTAGTGATGGCTCACGACGTAACCGACCGCTTGCAAGCCGAGGCAGAACTTTACAATGCAAAGGAAGCCGCCGAAGCAGCTAATTTGGCTAAAAGTCAGTTTTTGGCCAACATGAGCCACGAACTGCGAACTCCTCTGAATGCGATTATCGGTTACAGCGAAATTCTGCAAGAAGATGCTTTAGATATTGGCGAAGAAGACTTTGTGTCGGATTTGGAAAGAATTCACAGTGCCGGCAACCATTTGCTCGGATTGATTAATGATATTCTGGATTTGTCGAAGATTGAAGCCGGTCACGCGGAACTTGAATTAGAAACTTTTGACGTATTCGAGGCAATTAAAGATGTAGTAAGAACTGTTGAGCCGTTATTTTTTAGAAACAACAATCGCCTGAATGTTGAATGCGATCCTAATATTGGCCAATTGCATTCCGATAAAACTAAGTTAACTCAAATTTTATTTAATTTGCTCAGCAATGCAGCGAAGTTTACTCAGCAAGGGATTGTTACACTCAGCGTTAAAAAAAATCAAAATGACGAGAATAGTTGGGATGTTGAAGAGTTAATTTTTAATTGTACTGATACGGGGATTGGGATGACTCCCCAACAGCTAGAAAAATTATTTCAACCTTTTACGCAAGCTGATGCTTCGACTACCCGCAAGTACGGAGGTACGGGTTTGGGTTTGGCAATAGCGCAGAAATATTCTCAGATGCTGGGGGGAGAAATTACTGTGAATAGCGAGTTGGGCAAGGGGTCAACTTTTACTCTCATGTTGCCGGCACAATTGTAATAAGTAGAAGGAAGAAGGAAGAAGGAAGAAGGAAGAAGGAAGAAGGAAGAAGGAAGAAGGAAGAAGGAAGAAGGAAGAAGGAAGAAGACATACACACTAAACTTGAGCGCGAGCCGTATTTTACGTTTAATTAAGTGGATTTACTTATAGCCCAATAGGCGATTGTTAGCGCTCTCAAATGAATTTTATGTCACGATTTTATGGGGAATACAAGCCGTTAATTGCCAGTAGGGCAACGGCACTGCCCATAGGTGTCAACTTAACCCTAGGGCGTTGCTGATTGACGGTATGAAAGGCTAAATATGCCAATCATAGAAACCAGTATCGACAAAGCTTGGGGATTTTCAACTTAGTTTTTTCATACCCTGATTAAGCAACGCCAACCCTAGAACCCTTTGTAATCTCTCGTTTACCGCCGAGGGCAGATCCCCCTTAAGAAGGGGGACTTCGATCACTTCCGGTTCCCCCTTTTTTAAGGGGGGGCTAGGGGGGATCAGGCCTTAATCATCAGACAGAAGACCGGTGCTAATACCATTTTTCTAAAATCGTGCAACACTCTTCGACCCCCCCTAGCCCCCCCCTTACAAAGGGGGGGAACAAGAATACTGTTGCATTCTTTTTTAAAATTGGTATAAATTTGACCGGGTTGTTGACACTCCGAAAGGCACGGCGCCGTGTCCTGACTTCGCGTTCATTTAACAGCATTTGGCATCATTAGAGACCCAAAATGCTCGTGCTACTTCGCATCAGCGGGGATCAAAACTTTGTCAATTACGTGAATAACGCCGTTGCTAGCTTTGATATCAGCTTTCACAACATTAGCGCCGCTAACAGTAACTTTGCCTGCGGCAACTGCCACTTTCAGCGAGGCGCCTTCAACGCTTTTAACATCGCCGGATTTGAGGCTGCTAGATAAAACAGCACCAGGAACAACGTGGTAAGTTAAAACCTTAACAAGTTTGGCTTTGTTGGCTGGTTTGAGCAAATCATCCAAAGTTGCTTTTGGCACGGCAGCAAATGCCGCGTCTGTCGGTGCAAAAACAGTGAAAGGGCCTTTTCCTTGGAGAGTTGTAACTAAACCTGCGGCTGTCAAGGCTTTAGTCAATGTCTTAAATTGAGCGTCGCCAGATGCAATAGCGACAATATCCTTAGTAGCGGCTGTTGGTGCTGGTGAAGTGGTTGATTTCGGTGAGGCTGTTGGTGCTGGTGAAGCAGCGATTTTCACATTTTCTGCAACTTGTTGAGTTGGAGTTGCATTGCTAACAGTTGTGTTGGAGTTGATGTGAGCCCAAGCGGGGAAACCAATTAACGCGCTAGCGCCGATTACTCCTGCGAAACCTGTGAGTTGTTTCATCCAGTTAGGTAAATTTTGATTTTTCATTGCGCTTGCTTTTCCTTATGACAATAAAACAGTGAACGTGAATTCTTATGTTAGCGAAATTTCCGCAAAAGGTAAGTTTGCCAAAGGCAGTCGGTAGAGATAAAATGAGCTGGGATTGTCTATCGACCAAAACTCCCTTACTATAGCGCAAGCTCAGGGGAAAAGAAATTTAACCGCTAAATCTGTAACTCAAAACCTCAATCACCGAACCGGTTTGCGGTAAGTCAGCAGATTTAATCGCAATCGTGTCGTTATTCGATCGGCGTATCGATGTACCATCCATTAGGGCCAAGAATTCATCTAGCGGCACCAAATCGCACGCAGCAGCATCGGCGGCTTGGGTTTTGAAGTGTGTGGGAATCACCATTTTCGGTTTGAGAAGTTGCACAGTTTGCTTCGCTTCCGCCGGAGTGTAAGCTTTCGGTCCTCCGCCGACGGGAATTAGCAAAATATCCGGCCGCCCGATTAAGATTTGTTCTTCAATGCCGATCGGGCCAGCGACTCCACCCAAGTGTAAAATCTTAACACCGGCTTGCTGCCACAACCAAGCCACATTCACCCCAAATCGCCTTCCTCCCTCACGGTCTTTTTGTGTGCGAATGCCTTGAATCCTGAGCCCGTTAGACCTATAAGCCCCAGGCTCGTACAAAAGGCCGGGATTGCCCGAAAATCCGTCTACCGCCCCTTCATCGAGCAATCTGCTGCTAATCAGAATCAAATCTGTGGGCACTTTAGGAGAACGGTAGCCTGCCGTACAGCCCAGGGGGCGAAAAGGATTCACCAGCACCCTCGCACCGCCACCGGCGAACAAGAAGCAAGTGTGGCCCAACCACTGAACGGCCAAAGAATCAGCAGTTTGAGCTTGATAGCTTTCCCATCCAGATGGTAAACCAGTCGCTAAAGCTGCTAGCAAACCCGTCTGTGCGTAACGTATTAATTGTCGCCGTTTCATCTTGTGGTTGCGGTTATCGGGTGTTGGTCGTCTGTTGTTATATCATGTCCGGTCGATTACGATAACAAAAAGGTTCGTAGTGCGGACTTCAGTCCGCAGCCTGAGAGCGGACTGAAGTCCGCACTACGAACCTTAATTATTGCGGTCTATAGACCGGACATGGTATCATACCATAAAATTTCCAAAAGTGCGAAATGTGCGATCGAGTTTTAAGGTAAGGTGCGTACTGCGTACTCTACAAATCCAGAGAAACTCAACTAAGCAAATCCACTTGATTAAACGTAAAATACGGCTCGCGTTCAAGTTGAGTGTGTATAGCCTTTCTCAAAAAGATGAGGTATTACTGACAGCTTAATACAACCACTAAACGTATTGGGTTGGGGTTCAACAACGTCTGCGAATATGAGAGATCGATCCGCTATATGTCTTTTTCCGACTTCCATTTCTCGACTTCCATTTGTCTTCTTCCGACTTCCATTTCTCGACTTCCATCCGTTACATCCGTTACATCCGTCGAGCGAATCCGTTGCCGAATTTCCTTCTTCCTTCAACTTAAAGCCGTTCCAAAAAATTCCGCAATAACTGTTTCCCCGAAGCAGTCAAAATACTTTCCGGGTGAAACTGTACGCCTTCAATATGCGGATATTCCCGATGCCGCACGCCCATAATCGTGCCATCTTCCACCCAAGCGGTAACTTCCAAAACTTCTGGACAACTCTCTTTTTCAATTACCAAACTGTGATAGCGAGTCGCCAGCATCGGCGATTCTACACCTACAAAAACTCCGACTCCTGCGTGTTCTACCTGAGAAGTTTTGCCGTGCATCAATACCGGTGCGGAAACTATTTTGCCGCCGAATACTTGACCGATACTTTGATGTCCGAGACACACGCCTAAAATTGGTAGAGTCGGCCCCAATTCTTCGATCAATTTCAGAGAAATGCCTGCATCTTCCGGCCGCCCTGGGCCTGGAGAAATTACTACTGCTGCGGGCTGCAACCGGCGAAGGTCTGCTAAGGAAATTTGGTCGTTGCGGTAGACTTGGACTTCTTTTGCTACGGGCAACTCAGCACCTAGTTCTCCTAGATACTGTACCAAATTGTATGTAAAACTGTCGTAGTTATCGATGACTATAATCACGGGTTAAGTTGGATTTTAGGTTTGAGATTTTAGATTTTAGATTGACTCGCTGCCTGAATGCAAGAGTTTGAAGATTTTAGATAGATGCCCGAGATTAAAATAGCTGCAATATGTAGGAATAAAACTAAAAATCTCAAATTGGTCATCTAAAACCTAAAATTTAGCTTGCCCAATAAGTTTACTAACGGACGATCGCAATTTGAACAACTACCCACAACGGAGGAAGCAGTAGTGCAGCAGCGACTATCGCCGCAGCCATTGCGGATACCAAAACGGCTCCGGCAGCGCAGTCTTTGGCAATTTTGGCAAGTTCGTGGTAAGATTGCCCGACGGTCAAGTCTACCACTGATTCGATGGCCGTATTCAACAATTCCATTGCTAAAACTATACCAATTGTGACGCCGATCACTGATATTTCTACAGGTTTGAGGTGCAAAAATAGTCCTAGTCCGATCGCCAAAGTTCCTATAACAGTGTGAATGCGAAAATTGCGCTGAGTTTCAAAAGCGTAGGTTAGCCCACCCCAAGCGTATCTAAAACTTGTAGCTAAACTAGATGCGATTTTCCAGGAAAGCTCTCGCTTGTATTTCAAGGCTTTTTTAGGCTCGTGGACTGTAGGCATGGCAGAATCGGGAGGCACGATCGCAAACGGTGGGATGTTTGATGAAATTGACGGTTGATCTAGTGTCATAAACAACCAACTTTAAGTTACAGAGATTAACGAAAGCTAGACTTTGAAAATTTCCTTCATTAAGTCTAGTTAACTTTCCTAAGTTTTTACTAAAGTTTTGGTATGATTTCAGAAAGTTATGTTTGGCTTGACATGATTGGTTAAGTCACCATCAAGGTCAGTTATGGTGTTTGGATCTCAAGTCCGATCGCGCGCAGCAGTGTTTCTTGTCGATCGAGCATTTGAGTCAAACTCTCGTCATCCGGGTGATCCCAGCCCAAAAGATGTAGAAAACCGTGGGATGCGAGCCAAGCTAGTTCAGTCTTTAGGGGATGTCCTTGCTGCTGGGCTTGTCGCTGCGCTGTATCGATCGAAATTACGATATCACCCAAGTATAAAGGTTCCGATGACTGGATTTCCTCTAGCTGAGGACAGTCTACCTCTAAAGCTGCGAAAGCTAGGACATCGGTCGATCGATCTTGTTGGCGGTACTGGGCGTTGAGGGCTTGGATATCAGCATCGGCGGTTAAACGCAGGCTGACTTCGTAGCCGGGGGCCTCTGGCACATCTGCTTCCTGGTTTTCCAGCCAAACGCTAAACCAATTTTCCCAGGTTTCGGCGGCAATCTCCCCGCTGGGTTGATTTTCCCGGAGGTTGTCAGCGTCGGGGAGCCCGTAACAGTCTTCGACGTTCACCTCAATTATCATTTTTGGGTTCTTTTGTCAAGGGAAGTATTGAATTTTTTACAATTTGAAATTGGGCGGGCTAATCGAGTGTGTGCTTTTAGCAGGCAGATTACAATAATCTGTTGAAGATTGCAACGGGTCAAGACTGCGATCGCATCAAACCCCCGGTATTTAACCCGCGCACCATCCGGGTTTTGCCTGTATCGACGCGAATTCTATTCGCCCGGTATTCTAAGAGTTGAAATAGCGATCGAGAAAAGCCAAACCGACGAGTACGCCCAAAAGTCCAGCCGCCGTCAAAGCAAAATGAAACAGAGAAGTCGCCCGCTTGCGAACCATATTTCGCATGGCCAGCTTGACATAACTCGGTGGAGGTGCATTGTTTGTCGGGGCGATCGGGGTTTCGGCGGCGGACTCTTCCGAGGCGGGAGTTGTGGAGGGAGGTTGACTCATAACGGTTAGTTTAGAAGGTTAACAGAGGGGCTGCTGAACACAGACTCGCCACGATGTTAGCAAAGATGTAACGTTTTGTGTAGGATTTTTTGAGAACTTACTCACCGATACTCAGAAACCGGGTTTTTTGCGAAAATACTCGCTACACATCGCAAAAACCCCGAAAAACCCGGTTTCTTAGCCCCCACAGCCAACTCAGAAACCGGGT
>NZ_JAEQCI010000073.1:0-49043 GCF_020738565.1 Microcoleus sp. PH2017_12_PCY_D_A
TTTAGGACTAAAGTCCTCACTACGAACCTGGTTTGTAGTAGGGACTTTAGTCCTTTTCTTAGATTTTTTTAGGACTGAAGTCCTCACTACGAACCTGGTAGATTAATCTTGGAACACCATAATGCTGCCCGAATAACAAGCCACCCAAACCTGATTAGTTTCAGGATCGTAAGTAATCCCGATCGGACTTGAATTAACATTCACTGTTTGCAGCACTTTGAGATCGCTAGTCCTCACCTTGCTAACAGTATTTGATGAATAGTTAACCACATAAATCAGTTTACCGTCACCAGAAATTGTCATGCTGCGAGGTGCATTTCCCGTGGAAACTTTATCTACCACTTCACCAGTTTTTAGGTCAATTTTTGCCACATTCCCTTCACCGTTCAAAGTGGCATACATATACTTGCCATTGGGATCTATCGTTAAATGACGCGGCGCATTGCCAATATTTCTCAACCATTCTACCGAAAAGTCTATCAGATTCACTTTCGCAATATCGGAAGAACCCATCACAGCAACATAGGCATTTTTTGAGTCGGGAGTAACCACAATACCCCGAGGATATGCACCCAGTTTTACCCGCTCGACTTCGCGGTTTTTATTGATGTCAACTACGCTCAAATCCCAACTGCACCAATTGCTAGCAAGTACGAAACGATTGTTAGGCGAAACAGCATTAAATTTCGGAACCGCACCTACAGGAATTATCTTTTCTATTTTCAACGTTTGGGTGTTGATACGGTACATGAAACTTTGGTCGTGTTTGGCCGATGGAGAACACCTGTCGCTACCGGGATTGTCAAACCCAGAACCGTACATTTGATAGTTCGATACATAGCCATATTTACCATCTGTTGAAAAGGCGGCTTCTACGGGAGAACCTTTGTAATTGCCTTTGAATTTAGAAAAGCCAAATTTTGACAAGTTTACTGTATCGGAAATAGTCTTGACTAATTTAAATTTCCTATTGTAAACGGTGATGCTGTGGCTGTACATCATGTTTTGAGCAAAAAATAAACCATCTCCCGAATAAACTATTGATTTCGGCGATATTTTGCCGTAAATAGTTTTTTTCAAAGTCATTTTTTCTTCGGTGTTTGCAAGCCTTTTGCCGGGTAATTCATTTTCTTTTTTGTCGGAGGTTGGCGCAGCAGTTTCTGTTTTAAATGGTGGTAAAAATGGTTCTTCAAAAAGAGGCTGTTTGGGCTGATTTTTAGTTGGATATTCGAGTTGGTTGCTGTTTTCTGTGGGGGTAGGAGATGGCGAAGGTCGATCGACCTTTGATGCTGTTTTTTGGGCAGATTCCTTGTCAGCGCTGGCGGCTGGCGACTTGCCTTTGAGGGCTGACAAGGTTTGAGGGCCGACAATTCCGTCAACTTTTAGGTTGTTCTCTGCTTGGAACTTTTTCACCGCAGCCTGGGTGACGGAACCGTAAAATCCTGTAGCCCTACCGCCAAAATGTCCTGATGCTTGCAGAGTTTTCTGTAGTTCGACAACTTCCGGGCCCCTATCGCCTTTTGTCATTTTGATGGCGAGGGCGGGATAGACTAAATTAAAAATTGTGAGACATATTGTAAAGAAGAGTAAAGGAGTTGCAGCTAAATTTAGGTGCTGTTTCGAGTTGGGCGATCGAGTTTGAGCTGGGGGCGTTTCCCAAGTTTCAGCTAAATGCAGGTAAGCCAATCCGTCCATAGTTTTTACGGGTATTTTTGATGCTATGATACACCAGCCAATACCATTTTAGATTTTAGATTTTGGATTTTGGATTTAAGATTTGGCAACCGCTGATTATATAACGGTTTGGCTCTGGTCTAGGGTTTCAGGATTTTTGTTAACCGGTATAACACATTGATTAAAAGGAAAATTTTATTATAATTACACCGAGGGTGCAATCTCCGAGCAGTTTTTAATGGTGCAAGCAAGTAGGAGCGATCGACAATGTTGAGTGAGGAACAAACAACCGCAGCATCAACAACCCAAAAATCCCGCCAGACGGTGCTGTGGGACGGTGACGGCGGACTTTGCCAGCGGGCTTGGGTAGAAATAGATTTAGCAGCTTTAACTCACAATGTAAAACAGCTTAAGCATCTATTATCTCCCAACACAGAACTGATGGCAGTTGTGAAAGCGGATGCTTACGGACACGGTGCGATCGCAGTCAGTCAAACAGCATTGCAAGCAGGTGCTAGTTGGCTGGGAGTCGCGACAATTCCCGAAGGCATAGAATTGCGGGAAGCTGGGATAGAAGCGCCGATTTTGCTGTTGGGGGCAACCAATACACCGGCACAGGTAAAGGCGATCGCCCAATGGCACTTGCAGCCCACTATTTGTACTGCCAAACAAGCCCTAATTTTTTCCGAAGTTCTCGTCAGTCTCGATCGATCTTTGCCCGTTCACGCTAAGTTAGACACGGGAATGTCTCGTTTGGGTACGCCTTGGCAAGACGCAACAGAATTTGTGCAATTAGTCAACAGTTTGCCAAATTTAAAATTAGCCAGCATTTACTCTCACTTGGCGACAGCCGACAGTCCCGATCCAACCGTGATGAGAGAGCAACAGCAACGGTTCAAAAAGGCGATCGCCCAAATCCAAACAGCAGGAATTAACCCCTGTCGCCTGCACTTGGCAAACTCTGCTGCCGCTCTCACAGACCCCGATTTGCACTACGATTTAGTGCGAGTCGGTTTGGCTACCTACGGTCTTTATCCTGCCCCTCACTTGCAGGCGATCGCTTCTTTGCAGCCCGCAATGCAGGTAAAAGCCCGAGTAACGCAGGTGAAAACAATTGCAGCAGGCACCGGCGTCAGTTATGGCTATAAATTTATTGCTGGGCGCGAGACACAGATTGCGGTAGTTGGTATCGGTTATGCAGATGGGATTCCGCGCAATCTTTCTACTAAAATGCAGGTTTTAGTTAGAGGTAAATTTGTGCCGCAAGTCGGGGCCGTGACGATGGATCAATTAATGCTGGATGTGACCGATATTCCCGATTTAGAAGTCGGTGAAGTGGTGACGTTGTTGGGGAATGATGGAGAAAATCAAATTACTGCTGACGATTGGGCCCAAATTTTAGGAACTATTTCTTGGGAAATTCTCTGCGGTTTTAAACACCGATTGCCTCGCGTAGCGGTAAACTCTTAACAGTAGCAGTAGTCCGGCTGGGGTTTAAACCCCAGCCTCATAGCAAAAGTCGGTTAAAACCGACTCAAGATTTTGCAGGATAAAATTATTTAATTTAGTCCTCTTTTAGAGGACTTTAGCTATGAGACAGGGGTTTTTAACCCCTGTCGGACTCTCGGAATAAGCGATAAGACTAAGACTGCGTTTACCAATGCCCAATCCCTCCGCTTCGCTCCGCCCAATGCCCAATGCCCAATTTCCAATTCCCAATTACCAATTGACATGACAGCCAACACATTTCTACAAATAGCTCAAAGTCTGCCGCTAAATGCAGAAAGAATACAGGCGATGCAAGTAGCCCAAGAATTAACGAAAAAATTCGTAGAATTGGGATTTAAAATTGTACCTCAAATGCTGTGGGCGATCGGCATTTTGTTAATTACGCGATTTGCGATCGGGTTGGCGGGTAACGTGACTCGTCGAACTCTGAGTCGTACTGAGCCCACGCTACGCAAATTTTTAGTTCAAGCTGCGGAAATTGTGATTTTGGTTGTCGGCGTAGTTGCGGCTTTGAATCAGTTGGGAATTCAAACTACTAGCGTGGTGGCGGTAGTCGGCGCGGCGGGTTTGGCGATTGGTTTGGCGTGGCAAAATACTCTATCCCACTTTGCTGCTGGGGTAATGTTGATTAGTTTACGGCCTTTTGAAGTCGGAGATGCGATCGAAGCTGGGGATGTTAAGGGAGTTGTCGATAGCATCGGGATTTTTTCGACAACCGTCGTGACGGACGATCGCATAAAAATTATTGTTCCGAATAATAATTTATTTAACGGTACACTGAAAAATACCACAACGATGGGTACGAGGCGAGTAGACTTAAAAATTGATATTGGCGATCGCCCGATCCGTCCAACTATAGCCGACTTACTGGAAATTGCCCACTCTCACCCGCTGGTGTTGGAAAATCCGCCCCCGACTTGTTTGGTAATCGAGATAACTCCAGATACAACTATTCTATCTCTCCGACCCTGGTGCGCGTCGGTGGCCTACGAACAAGTGCGATCGCAAATTCAAGAACACGTCAAAGAAACCATGAATGCCCACAAAAATCAACAACAATAAATAACATTTTTCAAATAAACGCAGCACAAAAAACGATTTTCTTAAGGCGGTGTCCGTGCCCGCCCTCCCATGTTTCTGATATGTACCCCATCGAGCTGGCATCTTCTGTATTAATCCAAAATCCAAAATCTAAAATCCAAAATCTAAAATGAGCAAGTTATATCCCCAGCAAATTTTACAAGAACCGGGCATCAGGATGTCCGCCACCGAGAAAGAAACTATTCTTAAAAAGTTTCCGCCTCCCGACGAAAAAAAACAAATCTATGCCGACGCCATTTTTGAAGGAGGTGGCGTGCGCGGGCTTGCCTTTTTAGGAGCACTCAGATGCTGCCACGATTTGGGCCTTCGCTGGCGAAAATTGGCCGGTACTTCTGCGGGTGCAATTACTGCCGCAGTATTGGCAACAGACTTGTCAATGGATGACTTAGAAGAGTTGTTAGGAGATCTCGATTATAGCATATTTTTAAGTCAAAAAAATAGTCCTCTAATTTTAAACGGCGACCCCGCCGACGACTTGCAATCTCCAGCTTGGACGCTACTTTTTCTCACAATTAGCCGCCAGATGGGAGAATATTCTGCCCAACCTTTCCGGCAGTGGTTGGAAGCAACACTTGGTAAAGGTCACTTGCACACTTTTGCCGATGTCAAAGAACTGACAAAAGACCGGGAATTAAAAGTAGTAATATCCAACCTGACTCGCGGTGAAATGTTAGTGATTCCCGACGACTTGCGGCGGCAAGACTCAGCAGATTCCGATCCTTTGTACCAGCAGTTGGGTCTCCAAAATCCCGAAGATTTTAGCGTAGCTGAAGCGGTGCGGCTGTCGATGAGCATTCCGCTATTTTTTGAGCCTGGAAAACTCGGCAACGACTTAATTGTCGATGGCGGAATTCTGAGCAATTTCCCGCTGTGGATTTATGACAAACAATCTGTCGGTTCGACTCCGGTTGTGCCGCGTTGGTTTACCTTTGGGTTTCGATTGGTAGATACAGGAATTGAAAATCAAGTCAAGATTGACACTCCGCTGTCGATGCTGGCGGGGATGTTCCGAACGATGATGAAAGCAAGAGACCGCTATCACCAGCGGGAAATGGATAAAGGGCGAGTTATTAATATTGATGTGACTGAAGCTGGGGTGACGACGACGGATTTTAATCTAGATGGCGATCGCAAGGCTAAACTGTATCGATTGGGGTATTTGTCTACTAAGAGGTTCTTTTTGAGTTCCAATTTTAGCTGGGAAAAGCACTTGAAGGCTAGGGGCTTTGGGGAATAGTCTTGATTGTAGGAGACGGGGAGAGGGTTCGACGGGAAGAATTTTTATGCCTTCCAACGGACAACGGACAACGGAATTTCATACAGGGTAAGGGTTTCAGGAATTTTTGATTTAGGGGTTGGCAACAGCCAGATGTGTGTGCTATAGTAAGTTGCTGTCATCTGGAGAGGTGGCTGAGTGGTCGAAAGCGGCAGATTGCTAATCTGTTAAGGGTGTTATCATCCTTCGGGGGTTCGAATCCCCCCCTCTCCGTTCTAAAACTTCTAGGAAAACATTCTTTTTAATAAATTTGGGGGACAGGCTAGAAGCCCATCCCACAGAATTTTATTATGGGATGGGCTTTGAGCATCGTCCCAATTTTTTTTTGCAATTCAAGTCTTGTCTAGCAGCAACCATCAGCTACTAAATTTAATCAAGTGCCTTCATTGCTTGGACAAACTGCCGCGAGATAAAAGGCAAAATCTCTTCATTCTTGCTATTCTCTTTCCCCTCGGTAAATACAACTAACAAATACGGCCGCAAACCAGGTATTTCAATATAAGCAGCATCGTGACGAACTTGACTTGTCAGCCCCGCTTTTGACCACAATTTTGCATCTTCTGGTAATCCGCCGCCTAAAAAACCTGTAACTTGATTTTCGGGATCTGCTTCTAATTCTGCTGGTGCTAAACTGCGTTTCATTAAACCCATCATATCTTGCGATGCTTTTGGAGAAACAGCTACGCCACCGATGATACTGTGCAGCAAACGCGCCGCTGCATTTGTAGTTAGCATATTTCTATTTTCCATTAATTCTCCCAGAAATGCTCGCTCGCGACCGTAGGGGCCGTCGCACCAAGTTTTTTGATTGGCGTTAATGTTTTGTAATTCCGGCCAATCTAATGATTGAAAGTAACGGTTGATGAGGTTTCGCTGCTGTTTCCAAGTTTCAAAGGGGCCTGGTGACAATTCTGGGCCGCTGGTGGTGCCGGTGAGGGCGTCTACTACTAAGCTGGTGGCGTCGTTGCTGGAATCAACTATCATATCTCGGACGGCGCGTTCTAATTCTGGCGATGTTTGAATCATGCCTTTTTGTGCCCATTCCCAGATGGCAACAAGGTAGAATAGTTTGACGACGCTGGCGGGATAAATTCGATCGGATTCTCTGGCGCTAAAGCCTCGCGGTTGATATTTCCAAAATTCTTGTACGCTGAGGGCGCCGCCTGTGTTGACTCGGACTGGCGGATCGTAGACGATCCAGGTGATGGCCAATCGATCGCCCTTCAATCCTGTAAATTCTGCCTGGACTGCATCTATAATGCTACTGCCGAGGGTTTCTAATTGTTCGTCTTTGTGGAAAAATGTCATGGTTAATGGCTGACTGCTGACGGTTAACGGTTAACGGCGGTTGGCTAATGGCAATAAATCGTTAAGTGCGAACAATTAACAGCAAACAATTAGCAATTAGCAATGGTCAATTATCAATTATCTAATGGTGTGGAGTATCGGGCGATCTCGCACATAAATATTTACGATTCCCCAAAGTGCGATCGATTGGCCACTCAAGCAGCCTTGGGGCGGCATTTGCTCGTTTTTGCCCCCCCCCAGCCAGGGCGGGCACGCACCATCCACCGCCCCTACAAGAGGGGGAGAGATGGCATAGATTCCCTTGTGCAGGGGGATACAACGGCTGTGATGGTGCGGCTGTGCGAAGACGATTATCCGGGATGGCTGGATATTCGAGATCTTGAATTGCTCGAAGTCACAGAAACAGTGTATCATCCTCTGGTGGTTTCTCAGGATGAAATTAAGGAAAAATTGGCGATCGCAATTACCTTTACTCGCGAGGCGATGCAGGAATCCAATTATTACCTTTGGGGCGGTACAGTCGGGCCCAATTATGATTGTTCGGGATTGATGCAAGCTGCTTTTGTGGCGGCGGGCATCTGGTTGCCGAGGGATGCTTACCAGCAAGAAGCTTTTACGACATCTATTATTAGTGTTAGCGATGTAGAACCGGGTGATTTAGTATTTTTTGGGACGCCGGAAAAAGCCACTCATGTAGGATTGTATATCGGAGAAAATCGCTACATTCACAGTTCTGGAAAAACTCAAGGTCGCGATGGTATTGGTATCGATGTTTTGTCGGATGATGGGGATGCAGTCAGTCGGGCTTATTACCAGCAATTGCGCGGATATGGTAAAGTTGTGGCAAGTTATCAACCTAGTTAGTTTAGGGCTTGTGTACTATGAACAAAGAAACCGGGTTTTTACCGGCATTGAGGGTTGGAACAAATGATTTTTGCAAAAAACCCGGTTTCTGGCCACTGGCGATCGCACTACGAACTAAGAAACCGGGTTTTTCACCTAAATTGATGGTTTTAACGAAGTATTTTCGTAAAAAACCCGGTTTCTGGCCACCCACGCCTAAGTTCTGTAGGCTCTGCTGAGTTTGTGGTGATAAACAAACCGCATATCCTTGCTCAAACGGCATCACAGAATCGCCAATAGTTGTCTCTGATACCGTATCCACCGTAATGTTCATCAATGACCAGTGACTAATGACTAATGACTGCTGACTAATGACTGCTGAGTATATACTGTTTGTTGGTGTGAGTTACTGATGTTATCTAACAAAACAATGGACGCTGCATTATTTTTGGAAAAATTGGCCGCACAGCAGGCTGCAAATGAGGTTATTCTCGACGTTTCGGTGGTGGTGCCGGTGTATAATGAGGTAGAAAGTTTGCCTCATCTGATTGAGGCGATCGCCTCTGCAATTCAACCATCTGGACTCAGCTATCAAATTATTTGTGTAGACGACGGTTCTAAAGATGGTTCTGCTGACCTTCTCAAACAGCTAGCCGATAGTCGCGATGACCTTTGTGCTGTGCTTTTGCGCCGCAACTACGGACAAACTGCTGCGATGTCGGCAGGTTTCGATCGCGCGACAGGCCGTGCTATTGTTACCCTAGACGGCGATTTGCAAAATGACCCTGCGGATATTCCGATGTTGCTGGAAAAGTTAAATGAAGGCTACGATTTAGTTAGCGGTTGGCGCAAAAATAGGCAAGACAATACTATCAGCCGCCTGATTCCTTCTAAAATTGCTAACTGGTTAATTGGTCGCGTTACGGGCGTAACTTTGCACGACTACGGCTGTTCTTTGAAAGCTTATAAATCTGAATTAGTTGCAGACTTAAATCTCTACGGGGAGTTGCACAGATTTTTGCCGGCTTTGGCGTTTATTGAAGGCGCGAGAATTGCAGAAATTCCGGTGCGACATCATGCGCGGCGTTTCGGTCAAAGCAAGTACGGCATTTGGCGGACTTTTCGGGTGTTGATGGATTTGCTAACTATTTCTTTTATGAAGAAGTTCCTGACTCGACCGATGCACGTTTTTGGACTTTTGGGACTGAGTTCTATGGCGTTGGGAACGGTTTTAGGAATTTATTTGACAGTCTTAAAATTGGGTTTTGGTCAAATTATTGGGAATCGTCCTTTGCTGATTTTGGCTGTGGTTTTGCTGTTGACTGGCGTGCAGTTATTTTGTTTCGGTTTGCTGGCGGAAGTGATGATGCGGACTTATCACGAGTCTCAGGGAAAGCCGATTTATCGGGTGCGCGAGGTGTTTGGTTCTAAATAAGACAATGATTTGTATTGAATAAAATTTAGTCTTGTAAATAACACGCAATCTAAAGGTTCGTAGTGAGGACTTCAGTCCGCAAAAAATACAGGACTGAAGTCCTCACTACGAACCGAAATCAAGAGGTTTGTAGTGAGGACTTCAGTCCGCAAAAAATACAGGACTGAAGTCCTCACTACGAACCGAAATCAAGAGGTTTGTAGTGAGGACTTTAGTCCGCAAAAAATACAGGACTGAAGTCCCAAAAAATACAGGACTGAAGTCCTCACTACGAACCGAAATCAAGAGGTTTGTAGTGAGGACATGATATTATTGTTAACTCATGACTTTTTGAGCTTGGCGCAGAGATTGAATAGTGGCGATCGCGTGTTGAGACACTGCATCTATCTCAGCAGCAGTATTGAACCGGCCAATCCCAAAGCGAATTGAGGCGTAGGCTAATTTGTCCGATCGCCCGATCGCTGCTAAAACATGAGAAGGAGATATTTTCGCCGAAGTACAAGCAGAACCCGAAGAAACCGCCGCCGCCGGTTGCAAACCCAACAGCAGCGCTTGACCGTCAACACCGCCGACACTAATATTCAGATTTCCAGGTAATCTTTTAGTAGCGTGACCGTTGAGAACAACATCACCCAATTCATTCAAATTTTCCCACAAACGCTGGCGCAAATTCACAACTCGTGCTGTTTCCGCCTCCATTTCAGCAATGGCTAATTCTACTGCTTTAGCAAATCCGACTATTTGCGGCGCGTAGAGAGTACCCGATCGCATTCCCCGTTCGTGCCCTCCCCCGTGCATTTGTTGCGCTAGCTGCACTCTCGGCTTGTTGCGGCGCACGTAGAGGGCGCCAATGCCTTTTGGCCCGTAGATTTTGTGCGCCGTCAAGGACATCAGATCGATGTTCATTTCCTCTACGTCGAGGGGAATTTTGCCGATCGCCTGGGCCGCATCCGTGTGAAACAGAATATCATTTCCGCGACAGATTGCTGCAATTTCGGCGATCGGCTGAATCACACCAATTTCGTTATTAGCCGTCATCACTGACACTAAAATTGTCTCCGCCCGAATCGCTTTGATCAAATCGCCGATATCAATCAGTCCGTCGCTTTTTACCGGTAAAACAGTAATGTCAAACCCCAATTTTTGCAAATACGTACAGGGGTCAAGAATTGCATTGTGTTCAGTTTTTACTGTTATAATGTGCTTTCCTTTACTGAAATATGCTTCAGCGATGCCTTTAATCGCTAAATTATTTGCTTCCGTTGCACCGCTGGTAAAAACAATTTCTTCGGGAGAGGCATTGATCGCTTCTGCTATGATTTGTCGTGACTGTTTTACCGCTGCTTCTGCTTCCCAGCCGTAGACGTGGTTGATGCTGGCTGCATTGCCGAATTGTTCGGTAAAATACGGCAGCATCGCATCAACTACTCGTTTGTCTACAGGGGTTGTGGCGTGGTTGTCGAGGTATATAGGACGTGCGGACATAGTTGGGTTTTGGTTAAAAAAGGTGTTAGGTTTATTGTAGACGAGCCCTTTGTTCTACCACAAAACTTTATATTTAACAAATATTTGTGAAGATTTATGCGACCTGACATTCAGGGATTAGAAATTACTGTCGGTGAGCTCAAGCACCTGTGCGGCGCCCGGCCCGATCGCGTATACCGGCCTGCGACTGCGACTAAGTTTGCCCGCGAAGCTTTGAAAACAGTCTGTTTAATTGTTTTGGTTCTAATTAGTTGTTGGCTGTTGGTGCTGATATTTCCTAGGGCTTATTTGTTGTGGTTGGCCCTGCACCTCTGTGCGATCGCCGGTTTGATCTTGGAAGATGCCTGGAAAATTTGGTGCAGCCGGAACCAAGATTTAATTCGTCTTTTTGATGATGTCGATCGCTATAATGGTATAATCAAAGCGATCGAAATTAATGACCGGATCGAAGATGCTGGCAATCCGAACGTCAAAATCGGCGATCGCGCCAAAGTTATTAAAGCCTTGCAGCTCATCAGAGAGGATTTAGTTCGAGCTTTGAAAACCGAGAAAATTCTCAGGGAAAACAAAAAATTTGTCGATACTAACTCAGAACTGTTTGCCAATAATTTAAGAACTTTGAATGCCCTGCAAATTAGCGATCGTTCGAGCCAGCCGGGGCGATTGCTCAACCAAGCTTTGCAGCTAGCTGTGGAAGTTCAAGCAGAAATGAAAAAGTTGCAGGATCGAAATGCTGCTAATTAACAAAATGGAAAGATAAGACGGCGGTTGAAACCGCATCTACACAAACAAATTCCGGATGGTGCGCGGAATGAATAAAATAACGTAATTTTAGCCAAATAAGGTTCAGTTAAAAAGCTAACTTCTCCTCGCACACATCAGTTAATTGATAACTATCATAGTTTCGGCGATGGGATCGCCCTGGGATCGCTGCGCTAACCCTAAGATATCTCTTCCGACCTTAGCATTAACCCAACCATATTGAATTTTAACTGCCCGTTCTTCAACCTGCACCAGGCAGGTTTTGTCTGTATAGACGCGGTTTCAACCGCCCGGTCTTCTTCCTAGCAACGCGCACCAATAGACGCGGTTTCAACCGCCCCGTCTTCTTGGTAGCAACGGGCACCAACTGTGAACGAATCGAACTCAAACACATTTTAAAATTTATAAGTTATGAGAATTGTTAAGAAAAATCATAATTGTAAATTTTTACCTGTTGTGTAACAGGTAAGGATATCTTGGAAAGGTGACGTTAACAACCAGGTCAGTATGTCTTCTACCAAACCTAAGATTATAGTTCTCGATGACGATCCCACAGGTTCTCAAACCGTGCACAGTTGTTTGCTGCTGACACGTTGGGACGAAGAAACCCTGCGTTTGGGACTGCGGGACAAGTCCCCGATTTTTTTTATACTGACAAATACTCGATCGCTAACTCCCGAAACAGCCGCCTCCGTCACCCGCGAAGTGTGCCAAAATCTCAAAAGGGCGATCGCGATCGAAGAAATCGAAGACTTCCTAATCGTTAGCCGTTCCGATTCTACCCTGCGCGGTCACTATCCGATCGAAACCGATGTCATCGCCGAAGAACTCGGCCCTTTCGACGCTCATTTTCTAATTCCCGCCTTTTTTGAAGGAGGCAGAATTACCCGCAACAGCGTCCACTACCTCATGGTTAACGGCGTCGAAACCCCCGTTCACGAAACCGAATTTGCCAAAGATTCAGTCTTCGGCTACCATCACAGTTACCTCCCCGACTACGTAGAAGAAAAAACCAAAGGTCGCATCCACGCTGATACTGTCGATCGCATATTACTTGCAGACATCCGCTACGGAAGTTTAGATAGATTGATGGAGATGACAGACAACCAATGTGCAGTTGTTGACGGCGAAAGCCAAGGCGATTTAAACACATTTGCCAAACACATTCTTGATGCAGCCAGTCAAGGCAAAAAGTTTTTATTCCGCAGTGGAGCTAGTATTTTAACATCCTTAGCTGACCTAGGCAACCAGCCAGTAGCCGCCGATGAAATGTCAAAATACGTCAAAGACGGCAAACCAGGTGCAGTAATAGTTGGTTCCCACGTTAAGAAAACTACAGATCAATTGGAACGTTTGTTAGAAGAACCCAATACAGTTAGCATTGAAATAGATGTATCTCACTTGCTAGAAGATGCTCCCGAGTCTCGCATCCAAATCCTCGATGAAATTCTCGAAAAAGTTCGCACTGCTTATGCAGATGGCAAAACTCCTGTAATTTATACCAGCCGCCAGGAACTACAATTTGAAAATGCAGAAGTGCGGCTAAATTTTGGAGCGGCAGTTTCTGCTTTGTTGATGGATATCGTGCGGGGACTGCCTGCTGATATCGGTTTTTTAATTAGCAAGGGCGGGATTACTTCTAACGATGTGTTGAGTACAGGTTTGTCGCTGAAAAGTGTCAGGCAAATCGGTCAAATTATTGCAGGTTGTTCTGTGGTAAAAACCGAGCCAGACCATCCTCTGTTTCCAGATTTACCCATCGTTTTGTTTCCCGGAAATGTGGGGGACAGCAATGCTTTGGCTACGGTTTACAAGCGGCTGAGCAAGCATGATAGCTAGTTGAGCCTTAGATTGACGCAGATTAATTCACTTCTAGTCATGGAGGACAATAGACTTGAATTGCCAAAATAACTAGGACGGGCAAGATGCCCATCCCACAATTTTTTTTCTTGTGGGGTAGGCATCGTGCCTGCTGCGAGCATTTACTTTGTTCTTGCCAAAACCGCACAAATATGCTACTGTAGAGAGTCTGCCTTTAAAATAGTCATCCTTTGAAATTCGCAATCTATAATCTAAAATCTATAATCTAAAACCCGATCGCCCCTGGAACACCGCTATCAAAAAAATCAAATTTAGGAAAAAAAATTAAGCCCGAACTCTACATATAGAGCCAAGATCCCCAGAGGTACTGCTATCAGTAGCGTTTCCAGCTTGTCTCAGCCTAAATTTTAAAATTAAGTAAAAATTTTCGCATGGTAATTTTTAGGTGAAAGGATTAGCATATAACGGTGACAGAACATTATCATCCACTAAACTCATTAAAAGATGGTCATTGGTTCAAGCTAATCTGTGGGGCGAGCTTTCAACACCTGCCGGCGGTTCGGAATCTCACATTGGCTTACACCTTAGCAGGTGCTGACTGTATTGATGTCGCGGCAGATCCCGCCGCCGTCGCAGCAGCAAAAGAAGCCCTACAAGTTGCCAGCGAATTACAGGCAAAAACTCAAAACCGCAGGTTTGGCGGCGAAGGGTTGCCCTGGCTGATGGTGAGTTTAAACGATGGGGAAGATCCGCATTTTCGCAAAGCCGAATTCAACCCAGCCGATTGTCCGGTGGACTGCTGGCGGCCTTGCGAAAAAATATGTCCAGCCTCCGCAATAGTTTTTCCGAGTGCTGGCGGTGGTTTTTCCGGGGTGATCGACAAGCAGTGCTATGGCTGCGGTCGCTGTCTGCCTGTTTGTCCGAGCCAATTAATTTACACTCGTTCTTACGTGTCTGCTCCCGCTGCGATCGCACCTTTAATCTTGCAATCCGGTGCGGATGCCCTAGAAATCCACACGCAAGTAGGCAGAGAGGCAGATTTTGCGAGACTTTGGTCGAGCATAGCTCCCTGGGTAGATCAACTCAAATTAATAGCAATTAGTTGCCCCGATGGAGACGGTTTGATTGATTATTTGCGGACACTCTATCAAATAATTTCCCCCCTTCCTTGTCCTCTAATTTGGCAAACCGACGGTAGGCCGATGAGTGGAGATATCGGAATAGGAACTACTAGAGCCGCAGTCAAACTCGGTCAAAAAGTTTTGGCGGCCGGCTTACCCGGATACGTGCAACTTGCAGGCGGCACTAATGCTCACACTGTCAGCAAACTCAGAGCCTCTGGACTGATGAGGGAGCATCGGAAAAATTTGTCAATTCCTGATGTCCCACACATTGCAGGTATAGCTTATGGCAGTTATGCCAGGGTTTTGCTGTCACCAATTTTAGAACAATTAGAAACAATGCAGACCGATCGAGCTTATGCCGTTGGGGTAGCAGTCGCTTGCGACGCAGCCGAAGTTCAAACACCTCGGTTGACTCAGCTCGAAGCCGTCCCAGAACTTCTCTCGGAGGCGGTGAGTTTAGCTCGTTCTCTAGTTTCCCAAATCAAAAGTCATTAGTCATTGGTCATTGGTCATTGGTCATTGGTCATTGGTCATTAGTCATTAGTTAATAAAAAAAAACTGAAAACTGACAACTGTATTTTGCGATTTCGCGATCGCACTTGCGACCTCAGAAACCCGGTTTCTTACTATATTTCTCGTTACCCAACGCAAAACTCGTAGAAACCGGGTTTCTCGCCTACCGATGCGTAATCCGTAAATAGACAACTAATGACTAATAACTAATGACTAATGACTAATGACTAATGCCAACTGACTAAAAAGTTAAAAACGTCACCGAACACACCGAGGCGAATGCAGATTACAGACGACCTCAACAGACTATTAGACATCGTGCCAGATGAGATCCGGCAGCCCTTAGAGCAGCACCCGCAGCGCAACAATCTCATTGAGATTGTGATGGATTTGGGCCGCCTACCAGAAGCTCGTTTTCCATCCTTGGCCGAACCTCTTTCCCAAACACCAGTTTCCAAAGCAGACATCAGCTATTGCATCGATCGAGTCGGCAGCTTCGGCGGCGACAATCGAGCCGGTATCGAGCAAACCCTGCACCGAATTAGCGCCATTCGCAACCGCAGCGGCGAGATTATCGGCTTGACTTTGAGGGTGGGCCGCGCTGTGTTCGGGACGATCGGCATTATCCGCGATTTAGTGGAAACCGGTCAATCAATTTTGATGCTCGGGCGGCCCGGAGTCGGCAAAACTACGGCTTTGCGGGAAATCGCCCGCGTGCTCGCCGATGACTTGGATAAACGGGTGGTAATCATCGACACCTCCAACGAAATTGCTGGAGATGGAGATATCCCGCACCCGGCGATCGGCAGAGCTCGCAGAATGCAAGTTTCCCGTCCCGAACTCCAGCACCAAGTCATGATCGAAGCAGTGGAAAACCATATGCCGCAAGTCATCGTGATTGACGAAATCGGTACGGAATTAGAAGCTTTGGCCGCTCGGACGATCGCGGAAAGGGGCGTGCAGTTGGTGGGTACCGCCCACGGGAACCGGCTCGAAAACTTGATGAAAAACCCGACTCTGGCCGATTTAATTGGGGGCATCCAAGCGGTGACGCTGGGAGATGACGAGGCGAGAAGGCGCGGTTCTCAAAAGACGGTTTTGGAGCGCAAATCACCGCCAACTTTTGAAATTGCCGTCGAAATGCTCGAACGCCAGCGCTGGGTAATCCACGAAAGAGTCTCAGATTCGATCGACACTCTGCTGCGGGGACGCGAACCGAACCAGCAAATCAGAAGCGTCAGCGACAGCGGAGAAGTAATTATCGAGCGCGAATCAGCCGCTCCCCCCGCCCGGTTCCCAGGGATGCCAGCTTCGGGTTCAGGCTCCGCTGCGGTATCAGGAATGCGGCCAGTCACACCGATTTCTGGGTGGCGGAGTGCGGGCAAAATGGTGCCGATGCCCCCTCCAGGCGAGAAATTCGCTGCTGCTACCGCTGCTAACAGCGCGCCCGTGACAGAGGCTCGGTATTTCGAGCAACTCCTCGAAGAATCCCTGTCCGTGGAACCTGTACCGCAGCAGCGAGGTCGTTATTCCCAGAATGTCGGCCCTAACGGCGAAGATTTGCCCCTCCACGTTTATCCTTACGGCATAGCTCGCCACCAGCTCGAACAGGTGATTTCGACGCTGAACCTGCCGGTGCAGTTGACGAAGGATATTGAAAGTGCTGACGTGGTGTTGGCTTTGCGATCGAACGTGCGGAACCAGTCAAAATTGAGGCACTTGGCCAAAACTCGCCAAGTTCCCCTGCACACAATCAAAGCTGGGACTATTCCCCACGTAGCGAGAGCTTTGCGGCGCCTGTTGGACATGGACGACCCGGGCACGCCGGAAGTGGCAGACCTCGCCTTATTCGCCCGCAGCGGTAATTCTGACGAGCTCGAAGCTCTCGAAGAAACGCGCTTGGCCGTCGAGCAAATTGTCATTCCCAAGGGACAGCCGGTGGAACTCTTACCCCGTTCTCCCAATGTCCGCAAAATGCAGCACGAACTTGTGGAACACTATCACCTGAAATCTCACAGTTTTGGGGAAGAACCAAACCGCCGCCTGCGGATTTTTCCAGCTTAAACAGCCCTCTATATGTAGGGTGCGCACTGCGCACCTTACTGCTTGAAGGCAGCAGGTAGAAGGCAAGCGACCGAATTTTTTTCATGCTGCTGTCTGTTTTCTACCTGCTGCCTTCGATATCGTGTCGGCTCAATTAACTATGATTCTTGTAGCGCGGTACACTGCGTAGACCCGAATCTTGTGGTTTATCGACCGCACGTGATATTATTCCCGTTGCTATGATTTTTGCCGGTGAGTGCGATCGGGCTTTCTTCCCAATTCCCAATTCCCAATTCCCAATTCCAAACCCCCTACAATAACAGATAACAGATTATAAGTAAACATACAGCGGTTCTCAAAAAAATGAGGTATGCCCTATGCCCTATGCCCTATGCCCTATGCCCTATGCCCTATGCCCTATGCCCTATGCCCTGCGCGGGCCGATAGTCCGCGAATCTTTCTGAGACTCGGCTATATTTACCGAAGTTGACATGAATGATGCACAAATTCAGCTATTTATCCAATTAATTGCCGCTCGCACGGGTTTACAAATTCGCCCGCAAGATCGATCGGGTTTGTCTCGAAAAATTTTGACTCGAATGAAAGCTTTAAAAATAGCCTTTCCCGACCAATATTATCAAATTTTAGCCGCTTCGAGTCCGGAAAGTCAAAATGAATGGCGGGAACTAACCTTGCTGCTGACAACGAACGAAAGTTATTTCATGCGGGACAAAGGACAGTTTTCGCTGCTGGAAAAAGTGATTTTCCCGGAATTGATCGCACGCACAAGAAAAGTGCACGAGACATTGGGAATTAAGCCCAGACTGCGAATCTGGAGTGCCGGCTGCTCGACTGGTGAAGAACCTTATTCTTTACTGATTATTTTAAAACAACTAATTCCTGATTGGGACAAATGGAAAATTTTAATTTTAGGTACTGATATCAATCAAGCAGCAATAGAAAAAGCTCAGCGAGGAATTTATAGCCATTGGTCGTTTCGCTTAGTTGACCCGGCACTGCAAAATCGATATTTCTCTCGGCGGGAAACCGATTGGGAAATCGACCAGAAATTGCGCCCATTTGTCAGTTTTAGAGCTGTAAATTTAGTGACAGAAAATTTTCCTAATATTTACACAGATCTTCATAAAATGGATTTGATTTTATGCCGAAATGTTTTTGTTTATTTTGAAGCTCAGTATATTTCACAGGTATTGAAAAAGTTTGCCAAAACCCTAAGACCAGGAGGATATTTAATGACCGGTCACGCTGAAATTCACAGTCACGCGATTAACGATTTTCAGCCCAAGAGTTTCCCGGAGTCGGTTGTTTATCAAGCCAAGAATTTCCTAGAGGAGGAACCAGGTAACAGAAAGTCTTTGATTGCACCAGAATCTAAAGCAAAATCTGCCTTTGGGGAATCGGGAAATAAATCGGAATTGGAAAACAACAGGGGTCAGTTGCTACCGAGGGAAGAGGAAACTGTGCCAGCTAGTTTTGCTAACGGCAATTTTGCGGATGTCGGGTCGCTGTTAACAGCAAGTACCGGGCTGGGAAAGATGCTGCGAAGTCGCTATGTAGAGGGCGAGCTGGCGAACAATAAAATATCTGGTTTATCTCCCACAATCGCAGCAGAAAAAGCCGATCGCCAAAGGCCTAAAATGCTGATTTTAGAGGCAAAAGCTTGTTTTAAAAATAAAGCTTATGCTGAGGCAATTGATAAAGCCAAACAGGCGCTAAACCTCCAAACTCACAATTTTGAGGCTGATTGTTTGCTGGCTCAAATTTATGCAAATTTAGGGAAGTATTCTCAGGCGATAGAACACTGCAAGCGAGCCAGCAAAGTAGATGCTATGTCAGTATTTCCTTATTATTTGCAAGTTCACATCGCTGAAGAACAGGGCGACTTGGAAACAGCTAAAAGATTTTTAAAAAAAACTATTTATCTTTGCCCGTCTTTTGTTTCCGCTTATCTCGAACTCGGGAATATATACAATAAAGAAGGTAAGCTAAATAAAGCTATTAAAATGTATAATTCATCTTGCGATATTCTCAAAAAACTACCGCCCAATACTCCGATAGAGCAACAGGGAAAAATGACAGCGACTCAAGTATTGATTGATGTTCAAAAAAAATTGGTAAAATTGTACAGCAAACCAAACTGACGCGCCAGGAAAAGCTAAAAAGTCTGTTTTTTGTAAGTGCGCCGGTGCCCAACGTAATATGCTTTTAGAAATCAGTTTTTTTTTGCAAGTCCTAGTCAATAAAGTGTCGCGGTAAATATGGAAACTAAGCCCTATCTTATATTTGAACATAACGGTTTGCTCTGCGGTGTAGAAGTCGGCTGCGTTCGAGAAATTTTCTTTCTCCCGGAGTTGACACCGATCGCCGAAGCGCCTCAAGATATTGTCGGGGCGATCGATCTCAGGGGATCGATTCTGCCCGTGATGGATCTAAATCTCCGTTTTGGCTACGTTTGGCAGGACTATTCTGTCACAGATAGTGCGATCGTCATAGAATGGCAAGAAATTCGACTTGCTATCATTGTCGATCGAGTTAACGAAGTTAAGCAGATCTCCGCAGATGCCATAACTCCCCAGCTATCTTACGGGCGAGACAACCCAGAAGCCCCCCATCATTTTTTAGCTGGATTTGCCCGCTGTGAAGGCGATATGATTATGCTGCTGGATCTCGATCGGCTAATTCGATATTCTCCCGACAAAACAGAAGCCCCAATCCCAGTGTCTGCAAGCGATGCAGGAGTTTCCGCGGCCTCCGGCAACCTAGAAACCACCAATTTGCAGTTAGAAATAGAGCCACAATTGTTACCAGAAGATGCTAAAGTTTTGGTCAAAATTCACGTTTTTTGTCCGAATGCTACAGCACAAGAAAAGGCAATTTTTCGAGACAGGGCTCAGAATTTGAGGCAGCAGGGCGAGATCGAAAACTCCACCGCAATTGATATGTCCCTAGCCGTAGTTGTTTTAAACAGCGAATACTTTGGTATTAACCTAGGTGTAGTGCGCGAATTCACTGACATTCGCCAAGTAACTCCCATTCCTTGCACTCCCGATCGCATTATTGGAAATATGAATTTGCGGGGCGAGATTCTCACCCTAGTGGACATTCGGAATGTTTTAAATATGTCAGCCGACACAAAATCTCTATCAAAGGCGATCGTTGTTGAAATTGAAGATTTGGTCGCCGGTATAGTCGTTGACGAAATCTTGGATATTATACATTTAAATGTGGCAGAGATTGCAACTATTCCTGCTGCACTAAATTCGGCCAACCGCGAATATCTTCGAGGCACCGCTTTTTACGAGGAAAAACTTATCGCTGTTCTGAACTTGCAGAAACTGTTAACAAAAGGAGGAGTTGCTGTTGACGAGGAGGTTTGAAGAAAAATTTTACGGCTAAATCGGGATCGCACCTGCAAAACCGATGTCACCACCACTCGAAACTAAAGAAAAGAGAGCAAGAGAACAGAATTTGCTATGATACTATTTTCTAGTGTCACTGTACGGCATCTCTACCAGAAGTGGTTAGCTGATTTCCCTTGCCAACCGCGGACTCCCAACGACTATCGCAGCGTCAGAACCTTACTAATGCCAATGCTATCTTAAATTAACGAAAAAATATGTTTTTATCAATTAAAAAATTAAACATTAGAAACAAGATGCTCGTCGGATATCTAGCACCAGCAGCTATTTATTTAGGGCTGCCGGTCCTAGTCCTCGCTACTACAAATCAGGTATTTGAGACTTTCAAAGAAGTGGAAAGGGTAGAAATATTTATCGGAGAAACAAGCAATATGTCCGTAGGTGCGGAGCAAATGGTACGGGGGATGCGCGGCTATTTAGTTAATAAAAACCAGCAGTTTTTAAACGATTTTAAAACAGGTGCAGAGTTGGCTAGAAAATCAGCAATTAATGTAAAGCCGATTGTAAAAAATCCCGAACAAAAAGCCCGTTTGCAGAGAATGTCAGAGCTGGTCAACGAATATTATGATGGTTCTAACGAAATAGTACGCTTGTTTCAACAAAATCAGACCGCCGAAGCCCTAGCTATATTTAATACAGGCAAGTATACCAAATTTGTGAATGAATTTGTGGAATTGAACCGGCTATTTCGGGAAACAGAATTAAAAATTATTAAGCAAGAAACGAAAATTACGAAGGCAGCTTTAAGCTTTTTGGTATCGACGCTGGTGTTTGGTTCGATACTGTTAGTGCTGCTGGGTGCCACTGTTGCTTGGGTGATTTCATCAGGAATTGCTGGAACTATCGATCGCGCAATTAGTTCGATCGCCAGTTCCTCCGCCCAGATTGCCGCCACAGTTGAAGAACAGGAACGCATGGCAAGCCAGCAAGCAATTTCAGTCAATGAAACTACTACGACAATGGACGAATTGGGTGCATCTTCTAGGGCGACTTCACAGCAGATAGAAACTGCCGCAAGTCAAGCAATGCAAGCTTTAACTTTAGCCGGTGGCGGTACAAAAGCTGTGGAACAAACCTTAGAAGCAATGGCAATACTGAAAACAAAAGTGCAGGATATGCAAGGACAAATTATGCAGTTGAGCGAGCAAACCGATCGCATTGGCAATATCTCAACTGTAGTCAGTGATTTGGCAAATCAAACTAATATGTTAGCATTAAATGCGGCTGTCGAAGCAGTGCGAGCCGGCGAACACGGCAAAGGGTTTGGCGTTGTCGCCTCAGAAATTCGCAAACTCGCCGATCGCAGTAAAAAATCTGCCGCGCAAATAAATCTCTTAGTCGCTGATATTCAGCGCGCGATCAACTCAACAGTCATGGTGACAGACGAAGGAACTAAAACCGTGGAATCTGGCGTAAATATTGCGGAAGAAACTGCCGCAGCATTTGCCGGAGTAGCTGATGCCATTAACAACGTAGTTTTGAGTTCTCAGCAAATTTCGCTGAATGCTAAACAGCAAGCAATCGCGATCGAACAAGTAGTCGAAGCAATGAACTGTCTCAACCAAGCAGCAGCACAAACAGCTTGCGGTATCACTCAAACTAAAGTCGGCACTCAAAAATTAAATGAAGCTGCTTTAGATTTAAAAGCAGTTGTTTAGCATAGTTATCAGTTCTGATAGTTTGAAAAGCGAATCTAACAGTATGCCCGTCTTCCAAACCCCGATACTCATTAGTCAATCCCTATTATTCAATCTAAAATCTCAATTCTCAAATGGTATGAGTCATTAATAATTATGAAAAGCCAATGAAAAAAATGTCTTTAAGAATTAAAGCGATTGTTTTTGCGATCGCCCTCGGAACAATTCCCGTAATTTTAACTGGGGCAATAACTTTTTTCTTAGCCAATCAAAGTATCACTAGCTATGTAATTAATTATCAAGAAACGCGGGCGCTCGCTACTGCCAATGAAGTCAGCAATTTTATGTTAGAACGCTACCAAGATATCAAGCAACTAGCAAGCTTAAGCATACTTAACGACCCCAGAGTCAGCCAAACGACTTCAACCATTCAAAAGGAAGCTATCTTAGATAAATATATAGAAGAAGACGAAGGCTACGACAGCATTGCAGTC
Source organism: Microcoleus sp. PH2017_12_PCY_D_A (assembly GCF_020738565.1). NCBI lineage: Bacteria > Bacillati > Cyanobacteriota > Cyanophyceae > Oscillatoriales > Microcoleaceae > Microcoleus > Microcoleus sp. PH2017_12_PCY_D_A. Next base: position 22,466 of record NZ_JAEQCI010000073.1, read on the forward strand.
GCCGATCTCAAGGGAAATACTATTTTTCAATCCACTGGAGAAAAAATTGTAGATTTGGGAAAGCAGGACTATTTTCAGGAAGTAACAAAAACTAATCAGGCTGTCATTATGCAGCCTATAAAGTCATCGCTTGACGGCAAATATGCCCTTTTTACTGCGGCTCCGGTTGTGGATGTCAATACTAACGAAACTATCGCCGTCATCAGGACTCGCACGCCCATAACTTATTTAGAGCAGACTTTTAAGGAAACACAAAAAAAGCTAACCAGAAGTTCTGAAGGATTAAAAAAAGAGGAATTCCATCTAATTGATGGCAATGGCAAGTTTTTTTCAGCAACAGAAATTGAGCAGATCGGCAGAGATGCAGCCTCTGATTTTAGTGTTTTTGCCAAAATGCAAGCTAACAAAAAAATTGACAGTGCCATAGATATCGATCGCATCGATGGAGCTAAGCAATTGCTTACTTATGCTCCTATTGAAGCATTAGAAAATATCCCAGAATTGGGTTGGAGCGTGATTATTGCTAACGATACAAAAAATGTATTTGCTCCCCAACAAGAGTTACTGTATACTTTGATGTCAGGAGTTGGGTTTACTGCTACTCTTGTTAGCGCGATCGCAATTTTTTGGGCTCGTCGCACTACCCGCTCGGTTAATCACATTGTGCGGGCGATCGCCTCTTCTTCGTCCCAAATTGCTGTCACCGTCGAACAGCAGGAACGCATCGCCAGCCAACAGCTATATGCAGTCGATCGCGCTGCGAGTACAATGAACGAATTGAGCGAATCAAGCAAAGCTTGTGCCTCCGAAGCCGAAGCTGCGGCTTTTGGGGCAGCCCAAGCCCTTAAACTTGCAGCAGGAGGCAGTCAAGCGGTAGATAATACCTTGAAAGAAATGGCAACTTTGACAGAAAATGTCGGAGCAATTCAAAAACAAATTTTGCATTTAAGCGATCAAACCGATCGCATTGGCAATATATCCAGTTTAGTCAGCGATTTAGCCAACCAAACAAATATGCTCGCCCTCAACGCTGCTGTCGAAGCAGTCAGAGCCGGTGAAAGCGGCAAAGGATTTGCTGTTGTTGCCAGCGAGATTCGCAAATTAGCCGATCGCAGCAAGGAATCTGCTAGCAACATCAATGCTTTAGTTGCAGAGATCCAGAAAGCCATTACTTCGACAGCAACAGTAACCGATGATGGCACAAAAACTGTAGAAAATGGCGTGAAAATTGCCCGAAAAACCGCCGACGCATTTGCTGGAGTTGCCGGGGCGATCGATCGCATTGCTGCCAACAGCAAACAAATTTCCGTTACATCGAAAAACCAGGCGATCGCCATTCAGGATGTAGTTGAATCCGTCAACTCTCTTCACCTCGCCACTCAGGAAACTGCCTCCGGTATTTCTCAAGTCAAACTCGGCATTGCTCAACTAAACCAAGCAGCCCAAAATCTCAAATCAGCAGTGTAGTTGAAAGAAGGAAGATTTATTGCTGATTGCCGATTATCGATTACCAATTACCAATTACCCACTCCCAATGATTAAGAAATTTTTCCAAAAAATCCAAAACCGACTGCTACTGCTTTTAATTTTAAGTACCTTGATTCCAGTATCTCTTGTTGGCTGGTATGGAATTTCCTCTTCCGCAGCAGCACTGCAAACCTTAGCCTTAACTAATCTTACTGAAAGTGTCACCTCCAGCGGAGAGCAAATTGTCAACAAACTAGAAAATATCAGTTACGATGTTTTGTTCTTCAGCAAAACTCCCCCTATCCAAGGAATAATTAGAGCTAGAGATGGAAATGGAGCAGACAAAGAAACTAATTCAACTTATCAAAATTGGGTCGATCGAATGCAAATCACATTTGTATCAATGATGGAAGTTAAGCCATATTATATGCAATTGCGTTATATAGATGAGAATGGCAACGAACTCGTGCGCGTAAATTCTGATGGCAAAAATATCAAAATTGTTCCCAATTCCGAGCTCCAAAATCAAGCTCATAGGGATTACTTTTACTTAACTATGAAGCTAAAACCTGGAGAAATATATGTCTCTCAATTTAATCTGAATCAAGAGCGCGGTAAAATAGAAATTCCTTACAAGCCAACCATTCGTCATGCAACTCCCATTTTTAATACTAAAGGAGAAAGAAAAGGTATTTTGATTGCCAATTCCTTGGGCAAAAATCTGATCGATATAGTTAAAAACCTCAATCATGACAAGTCAGAGCAAGCTTTTATGTTAAATCAAGATGGTAACTATATCTCCCATTTCAACTCTAAAAAAGAATGGGCTTATGAAAAAAAAACCAATGAAAATATCCACAAAGATTATTCGGCAGAGGTAGCGACACAAATACTTTCTGGTGGCAAAGGCAGTATTGACCTCGGCGATCGAGTGATTAGCTATGATACAGTTTTTCTTGGCAAACAAAATAACAACAAATTTATTGTAATTGTGAATCAAGCACCTAAATATTCGCTCTTTGCTTCTGTTTTTGTTTTAAGAAAAATAGCTACTATTATTGCTATATTGTCCCTGGGTACTGTTCTGGGATTAGGATTGTTTGTGCTCGGAAAACTAATTAAGCTGATTCGAGGATTGATCTATCAAATATCGTCATTCTCAATGCAAATATTATCTAATATGAATGAGCAAGAGCAAGTCGTCGGCGAGCAATTTCTCTCCGTCAATGAAACAACTGCAACCTTAGAAAAATTGGGCATATCTTCTCGGCACACAGCCGAGCAAGCTGAAGCTGTCGCCGCCGCAGCTCGCCAAGCGTTAACTCTCGCGCAAGAAGGTACTCAAAAAGTTGAGGAAACTCTCAATCAAATGTTGAGTCTCAGACAAGCTGTGGCGGCAATTTCTCAGCAAAATCAGCGCCTGGCGGATAGCACGAGTCAGATTGGTAATATCTCGGCTTTGGCAAATTTAGTTAGCGATTTAGCCACTCAGACAAATATGCTGGCTCTTAACGCGGCTGTGGAAGCTGTCAGGGCTGGTGAGTATGGCAAAGGTTTTGCGGTGGTAGCCAGCGAGATTCGTAAATTAGCAGATGAAAGCCAACAAGCGGCGCAAAAGATTAATGGTATTATTCCAGAAATTAAGGGCGCGATCGACTCGACGGTGAAAGCAACGGAAGAAAGCCGCAAAACAGTCGCGGCAGGGGTGAAAACAGCGCAGGATACAGCAGAAGCTTTTACGGGGGTTCGGGAAGCTTGCAATCTGGTGTTTGCTAGCAATCAACAAATCTCTTTGAATATTAAACAGCAGGCGATCGCGATCGGGCAAGTAGGTGATGAAATGAACTCTCTCAACCGCACTGCATCTCAAACTATCAGCGGCATTACTCAAGTCAAAGTAGGCACTCAAAAACTTAATGAAGCTGCTTTAAATCTTAAGTCTATAGTGTAAGAAGTCATTAGTCAGCAGTCATTAGTCATTAGTCATTAGTCAGCAGTCATTAGTCAGCAGTCATTAGTCATGAGGAAGAAGGAAGATTAATTACCAACTCCCAATTACCAATTACCTGTTTGGCCAATTCCCAATTACCTGTTTGGCCAATCCCCAATTCCCAATTACCTGTTTGGCCAATTACCTGTTTGCCCAATTCCCAATTCCCCATTCCCCACAAACACCTATGATAATTGAAGATGAAGAACTCCGAGATGTATTTAAAATTGCTAGTGAAGAACACTTGCAGAAACTAGACGATGGATTGCTGTACTTGGAAGAACACCCGGGGGACTCAGCTAAGTTAGAAGAATTGCTGCGGGAAACTCATTCTCTTAAAGGCGATGCTGGGATGTTGGCGGTAAAAAATGTAGCATCTTTAGCTCATCAAATAGAGCATATTTTGGGAGGTGTCAAGCGGGGAGAGACTCAACTAACTTCAGAAATTAGCGATCGACTTTCGCAAGGTTTAGACGCCATCCGCAAACTCGTTGACGAAGCCGTGACTGGTCAAGATTCCGGTGTCAATACCTTTTACGTGCTCGCTAGCATGATGGGTGCTTCTAACAAGCCCCTTTCCACCGCCCCCATAGCACAGCCAGAATCTTCAAAGGTACCAGAAGAAGAATTAATACAAACGCAACTTATTGATTCGTCTACTGCGGAACCCGAAACAAATAGTGAAACTTATTCCGCCACTAATTTAGATAAAAATTATTCTTTTTCGACTCTACAATCCGAGCAAGAATTGTTGCTCCAATCTCACAACTTGCGTGGGGCTTCTGCCCCCGCTACTGCATCGGCTTCCCAACCCGCTGTTAGCAGTTCTTCAAGTTCGTCTTACCGCATCGAAACAATTCGCGTTGCTACCAAAAATTTAGACGATTTAATGACTCAAGCTGGTGAACTTACTGTTACAAAAACTAGGTTAGTACACCGACTTGCTGATATCGAAAAACTGACAAATTTGTGGGAAAGTTGGAGCAGAGAAGCTTTTATAAATCGCTTGGCTTTTCATCAGATAGAATCGGACAAAAATGCTTTTCAACAAAATGCCCTCATCATACAGTTACAGAATTATTACCAGCGTACAGAAGAACGTTTAGAACGTCTGGGAACTCTAGTGAATAGATTGAAAAATCGAGTTGATGAAGATACTGCAAGACTCGAATTAATTTCCGAGGAATTGGCATCAGGAATTCGCACTCTCAGACTGCTGCCTTTGTCTACTATTTTTAATCTATTTCCACGGGCAGTTAGAGACTTGGCTAAGCGGGAAGGAAAAGAGGTTAAATTAGTCATTGAAGGTGGGGAAACTCGAGCTGACAAACGCATTCTAGAAGAAATGAAAGACCCTTTAATGCACCTGATTCGGAATGCGATCGATCACGGAATTGAGACGCCAGCCGATCGCGAAAAGCTCGGTAAACCTCCCGCCGCTACTCTCCGAATTAAAGGATACCAGACTGCTAGCAATATTATTATTGAAGTTGCTGATGATGGTCGGGGGCTGAATCTCGACCGCATTAAACAAACTGCTGTCAAACGCAACATCTGCACGCCGGAAGAACTGGCAGCGATGACAGAAAGCCAAATTCAATCGCTGATTTTTGCTCCGGGTTTTTCAACCAGAACATTTGTTACTGAAATTTCTGGAAGAGGGGTAGGTTTAGATGTAGTTAGGACTAATGTTGAAGCATTAAAAGGTCGCATTCAAGTTGAATCTGTTCTGGAAAAAGGATGCACTTTTCGCTTGCAACTCAGCACGTCTTTAGCTACAGCTAATGTATTAATATTAGCGGTTGACGGTATTGCTTATGCGCTGCCCATCGAGTTTATTGAAACTGCTATATTGGTTCGCTCTTCTGATATTTTTTCTCTCGAAAGCAAGGCAACACTAATTTTAGATAATCAGCCTTTGTCAGTTGCGTATTTAGCAGATCTACTAGAATTAAATAATAGAGATTGGTTGCACAATAATCGGGAGTGGAGACAGGAAAGTTGGAGAGAATTCAAGAGAAATACAGAGGTAGAATCGGTGAATCATAATTCTCGGAAAATTCCTTGTATTGTTTTGAAAGTTGGGGAGGAAAGATTGGGATTATTTATAGATGCTTTGATTGACGAACAGGATGTGGTGATTAAGCCTCAAAGTCAATTGCTGAAACGGGTGCGAAACGTTTCTGGTGCAACGATTCTGGGTACTGGGGAAGTTTGTATGGTGCTCAATCCCCACGATTTGATAAAATCTGTACGCAAGCAAGTTTTGTTGGGTGGGGTTGGGGGTGCGCGATCGCCAATTGAGACAGTCAGCCGAAAACAAGTTATACTTTTAGCAGAAGATTCGATCGCTACCCGCACTCAAGAAAAGCGCATCCTGGAAGGTGCAGGTTATGAAGTTGTGACAGCAGTGGACGGATTGGATGCTTTCAATAAATTAAAAACTCGCTATTTTGATGCTCTGATTTCTGACGTACAAATGCCTAATTTGGACGGTTTGGGACTGACTGTTAAAATTCGTCAGCAAAAAGAATACAGTGAGTTACCGATTATTTTGGTCACATCTTTGGCGTCGGATGAAGATAGAAAAAGAGGAGCTGATGCTGGCGCTAATGCTTATATTCCTAAAGGTACTTTCAATCAAGATGTATTAATCGAGACTTTGAAAAGGTTAGTTTGATTGTCAGAGGGGAAGGGAAGAGGGGGACAGGGGGAGAGGGGGACAGGGGAAGAGGGGGAGAATTACCCATTACCCATTACCCATTACCCATTACCCATTACCCATTACCCATTACCCATTACCCATTACCTAAAAAAATCTAAAATCTAAAATCTAAAATGGTATGATGTTGTCGCCCATTAAAGTATTGTTAGTAGAAGATTCGCCAGTAGCTACGATCGTTCTCAAGCGCATTTTGGATGCTTCGCCAGAAATCCAGGTTATCGGAACGGCTTCTAACGGTTTAGAAGCGCTAGAATTAATCCCAAAACTTCAGCCGGAAGTCATCTGTACAGATTTGAATATGGCAGAAATGAACGGGTTAGAGTTCACGCGAGAAGTGATGAAAAAATACCCGCGACCAATTTTAATAATTAGTGCTTCTGTCCAAGCAAAGGATACTCAAAATGTATTTGAATTAATGAAAGCAGGTGCATTAGATGTTTTTCCGAAACCCATTGGCGGGTTGGCGTCTGATTACGATCGCCTGGGGAATGAGTTAATCGCTAAAGTTAAAGTTTTGTCGGGAGTTAAAGTATTTACGCGGCATCAAAGGCTGGGAGGAATCGAAACAGGCGAGCGTCGCCCCAGCAAAAAAATTTATCAATTACCAATTCATAATTACCAATTATCTAGCAAAAATCTCAATTCTCAAACTATTAAGTTATTGGCTGTTGGCGCGTCTACGGGCGGGCCGCAAGCGCTGCACTCGATTATTTCGCAGTTTCCGGCTAATTTGCCAGTGCCGGTAATTTGCATCCAGCACATCAGTGAAGGGTTTTTGCAGGGATTGGTTGACTGGTTGGGTTTTGAAGCTAAACTGCCGGTGAAGATAGCGGGTTTTGGGGAATTGCCGCAAGCTGGGATTGTTTATTTCCCGCCAGAAAAACGTCATTTAGAATTGGATGCTCAAGGGCGTTTTATTTATTCTGAAGCTGCTCGTGAAGCGGGACATTGCCCCTCTGTAACGGTAACATTTAAGTCAGTTGCTAGTTTTTATGGTCGCGGGGCTGCGGGAGTGTTGCTAACAGGAATGGGGCGAGATGGTGCTGAGGGTATGTTGGCGATCGCCCAAGCCGGCGGTTTGACTATTGCTCAAAATGAGGCTAGTTGTGTTGTGTTTGGAATGCCAAAAGAGGCGATCGCCCTCGGTGCGGCCCAGCACGTTTTACCCGTCAGTGCGATCGCTCCTTTACTGTTGGCGAAATTAAAAGTTTAGGACAAGCGGGAGAATATAGCAGATCGGACGTAGGGTTGAAACCGCTTCTATATAAACGATGTCCGCCGGACGCCGACTGAATAGAATAACATAAAACGTAATTTAAACGGTCTGAGCTTCAACCCGCGGAGGCGGGTTTTGCTGGTATAGACGCGGTTTCAACCGCGCCCGTCTTCTTTTATGATTTGATATTGATAAACTTACCAATTACTTCGCGCAACTTGTCAGCATCAAAGGGCTTAGTTAAATACTCGGTTGCTCCTGCCAAACGCCCCTGTACTTTATCAAATGCTCCATCTCTGGCTGTCAGCATCACGATCGGCAAATTCTGAAACTGAGGCAAGCTTCGCACCGTGCGGCAGAGCTCCAATCCGTCAATCCCAGGCATCGAAACATCGAGCAACAAAACCGAAATTTGTTCGTGATAAATTGTTGACAAAGCATCAACTGCATTGTCTGTCACGAGAACTCGAAACTCTTTGCTTAAGGCTTGTTTGACCAGTCCTTGCATGACGACGCTATCATCAACTGCCAAAATAGTTGGTACTTGACTGCTAGTTGCAGACATATTCTTCTCCCGGTTTATTTATAGTTCTTGAAAATAGAAAACATAATTCCCGCCGTCAGTCGATTGTAGATTGTAGATTTTAGATTGACTGTTCCAGATGAATCTGGGAGCTTGAACTTGAGTCTAAAATTGCGATCTCGACCCTCAAAATTGTCGGCAAGCAAGTATCGGTTTTTGGGTGGGTCATTTTTCAAGAGTGCCTTCGGATAAATAGTGCCCAACTCCGTTGGAGCATTAGCAGAAACTTCACCCCTGTTTTTTTGACCTCAAACTCGAAAAAACAGATTGCCCGAGGGGTCGATCGGCGATGACAACAGTTGCAAAATCTGCATCTCAACCGTCAAACCCTTGATGGTGGAGTTTGAACAACTATTGTTACAAAGTTTAACATTTTCGGTGTTTGTGTAGTCGCTCTCCTAACTTTTGTTGAGTTGCCTGTGCAACAGCCCGGTAAACCGTACTGGTATTGTGGCACAAACCAATTATTTTAATCTACCAGCAAGCCTGCTACCCACGATTAGATCTGTCTGTTAAAATACTATTAAACTTATTAAGAAATTCTCTGTAAGCTATCCGCCATAGATTTTTGAAGGGTGCTTCGTCCCCACGGAGGCTCTTAGATTCACCCAGCCTCTGGCACATCAAAAGCATAGTCAACTCGAAGTATAATTTCTAGAGTATTAGATCTGCGGTGCTCTAACTCCCATAAATCAAAAGTTTCCATGTCAGTCAAGAGGTTGGTCTGAGTTTGGTGCCAGCAGCCTGTGTTCGACTTGCGATCGCAGTCTCCCGGGACAAAATTCATGGCTCGTTTTTCTCCTCGGCCAGTATTGATTAGGGCGGTTGCCAGCAACTAGATGGGCACTTATACATGATGAAAGCACCCTTGCCTCTTGGTAAAACAGTGTTCGATCTCGATCGCACCGACTTGTATCAACTTCTGGGTTCCGATCCAGAGGCTTGCTTTGACGATTTGGTAGGCTTGGCCGCCAGGATGAGCGGAACTCCTATTGCTTTTTTGAGTTTGATTGATGCCTCCGGCCACTGGTTGAAGTCGCAGCTAGGTATCGATCGAACTTTGGCACACCGTTACCTGAATTTTTGCGATCGCTGCTATATCGACCAAACTCCCGCACAGTTGGGCGCGAGTTCCAACTCTAACTCGGAATTTGACCGGGACATTCCCCTACAAAAACCTGCGGTTGCGGCGGCAGATGCGATCGCACCCTTTGCAAATTCCTGCAATAAACCGCCTGCCATCATTGTCCGAGACGCTTCCACAGACGTGCGATTTGCCCAGCATCCGCTAATTGTTTCTTACCCCTTCATCAAATTTTACGCTAGCATCCCAGTCGTCACCTCAGATGGGCAGATGCTGGGCGCGATCTGTGTCATGGATTCCGTACCTAAAGGCTTGACAAAAAATACGATTGATGGTATTGAGATTTTAACTCGGCAAGTTGCGAGTTTGGTGGAGCTGCGGTGGCAATTAGTCAAAGCCAAGAAAGAGGTGGCAGAGGTAGAAGATATCGCTTCACAGGGCCAGCAAATCTCGGAGTTAGCTCGATCGAACCAGGAGTTTTTCTGGGCAGTACAGACTTCAGAGAAGGACACAAGAATATTCCCAACAAAAAAGCTGCCGGTGCTCGAAACAGGCAAATCTCAGGATTTGCGGGAAACTTCAGCGGGCATGAGGCGCGATCGCGATCCCAAACAAATTCCCGAAATAGTGACAGAGGGGCAATCAATGGCAGACTTGCTACAGGAGCGATCGCGCTTGGCAATGCTGCAAGCTAAAGTTGGTGCAGCTCTCGGACAAGGCGGGACAATACCGGCCACCCTCAACCGCTGCACCGACGCAATGGTAGACCATCTCGACGCCACAGCAGCCAGCATCTGGACGTTCAACCCGCAGATAGAGCGGTTAGAATTGCAGGCCGATTCAGGAGTCAGCAGCCAAGATTGGGAACGGCTAATAGAAGATTGGCTGCGAGAAGAAACGGGAAAACTCGAAACGGCTCCTCTGTGCTTGCTGTCGAACCCGTCCCTCTGCGCCATTGCCTATCCCCTGATTGTGGAGGAACGACTGGTGGGAGTGATGGCTGTATGCAGCAGCGCTGCTGCCACGGAGGGGGCGCTAGAAGTTCTGGGGTGGATGGCTAATGCCATTGGCGTGGCGATCGATCGTGTCAAGGCCCGAGAAGAATTGTTGAGCCGCCGGGAAAGTCTGCTGTTTGGCCTCGCCAGTCAGATGCGGAATTCTCTAGATCTCGACAAAATTTTAGATACGGCTGTTAATGAAATTCGCAGCTTGTTGCAGGTTGACCAGTGTTACTTTTTGTGGTATTCAGTATCGCGGCAGGGGCAGCCGAGTTTTGCGATTACCCATGAGGCGGCAAATCCTGAACTCACAGATCTGCTCGCAGAATATCCGATCGCACAAGTAACGCTACTAGCCGAGAAAATTCGCGATCGCCAAACGCTCCGCATCGGCGACACTGCCACAGCAGCCTGCATAGATTCCGCCACGCGAGCTTTTTTAAGGGGTGTCGGGATCGTTTCTAAGCTGCTGCTACCGCTCAAGACTCACTCCGGTCAAATGGGGGCGATAGTTTGCAATCATTACAGCAGCCGTTCCTGGGCGGCCAGCGAAGTGGAATTGCTGCAAGCGGTGGTGGATCAACTGGCGATCGCGATCGACCAAGCCGAACTTTACGCCCAAACTCGGGCGGCAGCCTTAGCAGCTCAAACTCAAGCCCGACAACTGACTGAAACTTTGCAGAGTTTGCAGCAAAAAGAAGCTCAGCTCATTCAAAACGAAAAAATGTCCTCTCTCGGTCAAATGGTTGCCGGCGTCGCCCACGAAATTAACAATCCGGTTAATTTTATTTACGGCAACTTGACTTATTGCGAGCAGTACATGAAAGATCTGCTGGATTTGCTGCGCTTGTATCAAAAGCACTACCCCGAACCTTGCGAGGAAATTCTCGACAAAAGCGAAGAAATCGATGTGGATTTCGTAGTGCCGGATTTGCTGAAAATTCTGTCTTCGATGGAGATGGGAGCCGAACGCATCCGGCAAATTGTCCTTTCCCTGAGGAACTTCGCGCGGCACGACGAAGCCGAGAAGAAACCTGTGGACATTCACGAAGGGATTGACAGCACGCTGCTGATTTTGCAGAGCCGCTTGAAGTCAAACGGGCCAATACCGGGAATTAAGGTAATTAAAGACTACGGCGACTTGCCGAAGGTAGAATGCTATCCCGGACAGCTCAACCAAGTATTTATGAATATTTTGGGAAATGCGATCGACTCCTTGGAAAATCAGCCCGCACCCAAGACGATCGAAATCTCGACGGCGGTGGTGTCCCAAGACTCGGATCGAGGTGAGTCACGAAAGTCGATCGGTCAACTTGTGCTGATTCGGATTCGGGACAGCGGGCCGGGATTGAGCCAAAAAGCTAAATTGCGCTTGTTTGACCCTTTCTTTACCACTAAACCAGTGGGCAAAGGCACGGGACTCGGCTTGTCCATCAGCTACCAGATTGTGGTGGAAAAACACGGCGGCAGTTTGAAGTGTATCTCCCAAGCCGGACAGGGAGCGGAGTTTTGGATTGAAATCCCGCTGTCTCGCCCCGCTGCTGTCAAAGAATAAACTGGCGGCCGATCGGTTTCACAAACGTTTTTTAAACTTTATTGTCAAAGTGCTTGACAGATTCCGGTGTTTGAGTGTTAATATGATAAAGGTTAAGACGTTGGGGCGTCGCCAAGTGGTAAGGCAGCTGGTTTTGGTCCAGCCATTCAGAGGTTCGAATCCTTTCGCCCCAGTTAAATGGTTTTTAAGATTGTTGATGAAAGGGCGGTTGAAACCGCGTCTTGTCAGGCAAAACAAGCCGGACGCCGGTTGAAGAGTGAGCGGTTAAAATTACGCTATCCTCTCTTAGTCGGCGTCCGGCGGACATCGTTTATGTAGACGCGGTTTTAACCGCCGTCTAATCTGTGTCTGCGATCGTTTGTGTAGACGCGGTTTCAACCGCCGTCCGATCTGTGTCTGCGATTGTATTTGTTAGATCGCACATAATATCGCAGCTAATTGCTAGGCCCGCGAGCATTTAGCCGATCGAATACGTATCGGGAAATAGCCGGAAAGGCTGTTTCGTCCTTGGCATAAGCCACATCGTCTGCGAAAACGACTAAGATGTAAATCGCGCGATCGTCTAAAGTTCTGACAAAAGTCGCTTCGCTGCGGGATTTGGAAGTATAGCCAACTTTGGAACCAAAATAAATATTAGTTGGTAAAGACTCGCCGAGAAATCCTTTTATTGAGTTGCTAGGGTCATTTTTCCAGGCTTTAGGGTCTAAATCTCTCGTCAGCAAGTAAGCCATTTTGCGGCTGGCGAGACTAGAAACAGCTTGCCTAGTATAGATTTCATATATTAATCTGCCGGCTTGGTCAGTAGTTGCTTGATTGCGAATCGGCACAGAATCATCGCCCCGCAATTGCAAATCGCGACCGACTGGGCCTTCTTGCCTTAAATAGTATATGGGATAATTTTTGGTGCTTATACGAATATCATTGTAGCCTGCTGACTGGAAAAACGTGTTAATTTGCGTGCGCTTTTGCAGCCATGTTTGCAACTCTTCTCCTCCGAGCCGTCCGCCGGATTTTGTATCGGTGATTTTATCTAAAATCCTGCTAGCAGCATCGTTGTTGGAGATGCGAATCATTTGTTCTAGGTCATTTTTAAATGCAGATTCTCTTTCCGTAATTATGCCTTTTTCAATGGCTGAGTAAAAGGCGGCCATCCAAAATAACTTGGCAACGCTAGCAGGAAATCTGAGACTTTGATTTTGATATCCGGCGAAGCTGTGATTTTGGGGATTGCTGACATCAAACAAGCTAATTGATAGCTTGTCTGCGGGCAATCCTTTGCTGGTGGCAATGTTCACAGCTTCATCAACAATCCCTTGCAATTCTTGAGAATAAACTGGATTGGGAGGTGTTTTGATGTTGTAGGTGAAGGTAGGATCGCTTTTACTATCGACTACATTTTGGGATGTTGGAATTGTCGGTGGCGAGATAGCCTCTTGAGACAATATGACGGGTGGTTCTGGGGCGCGGCGAGTTCTGAAGGGGATTGTCAGGAGCCAAAAAAACGCGATCGCCCCCGCAATTAAACACAAAATGTTGCGGTATTTGAGCCGAGACAATTTTGCCCTCAGTCGCCGGCGAGATGGCGCTGGACGATCGCTGATTTGGCGTCGAGGTTGGACTGGGCGATCGCTGATTTGGCGTCGAGGTTGGACTGGAGTATCCGTGGTTTGGCGTCGAGGTTGGACTGGACGATCGCTGATTTGGCGTCGAGGTTGGACTGGAGTATCCGTGGTTTGGCGTCGAGGCTCAACTGGACGATCGGTAATTAGGCGTTGGAGCCAGATTGAGCTTTGAATCCAGATTGGGCGCAGGAGCGAGATGAGACGTTGGAGCCAGATTGAGCTTTGGAGCCAGATGAGTCCTTGGAGCCAGATGAGGCGTTGGAGCCAGATGCGACGATCGCCGATCGGGCGTCGGGATTGGATAGGGCGTCGGGGTTTGACTGGGCGATCGCTAGTTGGGCGTCGAGGCTCAACTGGACGCTCGCTGCTGTGGCGTCTGGGCTGGATGGGGCGTTGGGGCTCGATTGGGCGGCGGCGGCGGTCTACTTGCATTAGAGTGTTGTGGTATCAAACTCGCACGATCAGTTTATAATAGGGCGGCGTCCAAATGACAAGGGTGTCGATCGAGTCCGCTCTCGTAAATTTAATCTAGCTCCTAAGCTGATTGAGAGTTCTAATAATTGTAAAGGTTTCAGGATAGCACTCAGTTCAAGCAAAATCCTTAGAAAAACATGAGAAATTTTTGGAGTCTGGCTGTTTTGGGATTTGCGATCGCCTGGGTGAATAATTATTTGATACCTGATGTTTGGGCATTGCAGTCTCAACCTGCTGGATCTGTTGTCGATCGACAAACAGAAACACGCGGCGCGGATGTAGCGGCTGAGTTCACCACAGAAAGTGAAAATCGGGAACCCAAAAATAAGCAAAGTGTTTCTAGTTTCCTCAGTCTGTTTCGGGACTTGAACAACTTACCTGAAATTTCCTATTCCCAATTAATGGAAGTGCTGGCGAGACGACCAGACTCAGACAACACTGCCAGAGAAACCGCTATACTACCCGAAGACATAGCACGTTTTGAAAAGATTGTACAGTATGCCAAACAGGAAAATTTGCCCGATCGCCCGATCGGACAAATCATCCAGGCGATCGGCGATAACTTCCTAGGAAAACCCTACGCCGAGGGTTTGCTGGACAAATCCGGCGAAGAAAAGTTAATTATAACGTTGAATAAATTTGATTGCGTTCTATTTGTAGAGACGGTTTTGGCTATTTCCCGAGGCGTAGCAGTAAAAGATTACGACTATCAAAATTTTGTAAATCGCATAGAAGAACAGCGGTATTTAAACGGTAAAATGAACGGTTATTGCAGCCGCCTGCACTATTTTTCCGAATGGATTAACGACAATCAAAAACGGCAAACCGTAGAAAACATTACCGTTCAATTGGGCGGAGTGCCGATGAATAAAACACTAAATTTCATGAGCCAGCACCGCAGCAGTTACCCGCCAATGGTAAAAGATGAAGCAACTTATCAGTGCATAGTCAGCCAAGAAGCAGAATTAGCCAAAACTGCGGTTAATTACATCCCGACAAATCGGATTAAAAGTGTTTATTCCCAGTTAAAGCCTGGGGATATTGTGGCGGTAGCCACGGATGTTAAAGGATTGGATGTCACCCACACAGGTTTTGTGTACAGGAATGCAGACGGGAATCTCGGCTTGATTCACGCTTCGCCGGCTGGGGCTGTGACAGTTGCTTACGACTTGCAGAGATATATTAGCAGAGTCGAAAGTGCGATCGGCATTGTAGTAGCAAGAGCGAAAACACCTAATCAAATTGGTTCGTAGTGAGGACTTCAGTCCGCATTTATGAAGGACTAAAGTCCTCACTACAAACCTGATTTATGAAGGACTAAAGTCCTCACTACAAACCTGATTTATGAAGGACTAAAGTCCTCACTACAAGTCCTCACTACAAACCTGATTTATGAAGGACTAAAGTCCTCACTACAAACCTGATCGACCTTTGACAAAAAAGCAAATTATCTAATTTTTTGCTTCAGCCAAACCACCAAAACCCACCCCAAAGTACATCCCAAAATATAGCCAATAAAATCCTCCCACGAAAAACCGCTACCGAGGAACAAACGCCCAAATAATGTAGCGCGAATAGCTTGCAAAAAAGGAGGTTTCCACAATTGGCTAAATTCAATGATACAGTTAAAAATGAAAACTCCCCAGGCAATTTTACTCGAAAAAACTTGGGGAAATATCAAAACAATTAGCAGAATCAAGAAAATTTGGTAGAGAAAATCACCAAAATAATCGTTAAAGAACTCTCGCCCCGGCCCGGAATAGAATTCGCTGCTTAAACCGACAATCAAAATAGGGATGATTGTCAATAAAAGAGCAACTCGATAGTTAAAAAAGGGATGGGCGCGATTAAAAGGTGATGCCATTTTAGGTATTATACCAAATCCGGGTTTCTTACCCCCTTTATTTCTTAAACCCGCGCAGGCGCGTGAGTGTTTGTGTAGACGCGATTTCAATCGCCGAGTCTTATCGGGGGCGGGAAACCCGAATTTGGTATTAGTAGTAGGGTGCGTCAGTTGGCACGATTTTAGATACCTATTGAAAATCTCTGTGCTGACGCACCGTGCCAACTATTGACTGCTCGCCAAGAATCGAACATAATATTATTCATCAAATCTGGTATTATTGAACAAGTTCGCTGCGAGATACCTTACTACTTCTAGCAGGATTTGGTGTTAGTTCTGGCGGCGAAACTTGAACGCTTCCCCATTCAGTCAAAAAGCTTTTCAATAAAACCTCTTGCTGAGTGCGAAATGCCTCGACATTTGCCCCTCGATTCATAATGACAAACCACACTGTTTCTTGTTTTTGAGTGGGTAGCGCTCCGCCCAAAGCGCTAACATTATCCAACGTGCCAGATTTGACTACTGCTAACTTTGGCAGCGCCCGTTCTGATAGTATTCCTTTATCTTTGCCAACTACTGTTAAGACATCAGCAACTGTCATGCTGTAAGGTTGCAGGTAGCGTTCTAAAGCTATAAATAACCCGCAGGCCGCTCTAGGAGAAATGCGATTGTCGTCGCTCAATCCCGAACCGTTGACAAGTTGAATTTCTGCGGGAGGAACTCCGGTTGCTGCTGCTGCTTTTTGCGCGACTGTTTTGGCGCCGCCGACAGTATCAGCTAGCATATCTGCCATGAGATTGTTGCTGTACTGATTCATTTTTTTGATAAGTTCGGCGAGGGGTAAAGAATAATGTTTGGCTAAGGGTACGGCGCTGGGACGTGCTGGCAAAACTTTGACAGTACCATCAATTACTATTTGGGGTTTCGGTGTATTGGGAGGAAGTGTTTGATACTGGGCTGCGGCTTCGCCCGGCCAGATTTCACTGTTCAATGCTTGTTTGAGCAATTCTCCTGATTTGAGGGGATTTAATTCAAAGTTCATGTAAAATTTACCGACAATGATTAAAGTGCCAGTGACTCGCTTGATGCCTTTTTTATTTAAGATGTTACCGAGGGCGATCGCCTCTTCCCAGACAAACAACGGATCTTCACTGCCTTCAATAACTAAATCGCCTGTTAATACGCCGTCTTTGATTGTGCCGTTGGTACTAATTTCGGTGATAAATTGATGTTCCGGCCCGAATTGTTGCAGCGCTACCAGAGATGTTGCTACTTTGGTAATGGAAGCGGCTGACAGAGGAACTGTACCTTGATGGTTGGCTAGCAAGGTATTGCCCGATTGCATCCAGATGCCTTGGTCTTCTTTGGCAGAACCTTGGGCCGTCAATCCGTTGAGATATTGCTGGATTTTGGTATTTGTGGCGGTTTCGGGATTGTTGACAGAGACTGTTAACGGCTGATTTGGTTTAACTGGCGGCGGGGAAGATTCGGCTACAGGAGAGGGAGTTGCAAGTTGGGGCGATTCGGTAGCGGCGCATCCGGTGATAATTGCGAGAAGGCCGATCGAACTTACAGCAGTCAAGTAGCGGTTTTTCAGCATTACCTTCATCTTTTCCATCAAACTTACGATCGTCTTTCGGCACACCCGATGGAAAGTTTAGCACTCTTCGGGCGCCTCTTCCTTCTTCGATCTTCCTTCGCGCACTTCGCGTCTAAGCGCTACGCGCAGGCTACGCCAACGCGGTTAGTTAAAATAGATATCTTGGAAATGCTTCGGGATTTTATCTTCAGCGCCTGGGGTTCTCACCCCAGGCCGATCGCTCTCAAAAATTCTCGCTAGACTGGTTTATCCAGCCATACTCCCCATACTCCCCATACTCAGCGGCACCATTTCGCCGTGCATCGTCAGGCCTAATAACATCGGCTCATTAACTCGAATCAACTCTCCTGTAAGGGCGCAGCGTTCCTCCTGCTGTGCTGTGGCATTAATGCTGGCTCGAATATCCGATCGACAAAACATCTGACGATACTCTCCAGACTTCTGCTGGACGTAATTCCAGAGCAAATCTCGAATCAAAGCTTGATAGCCTTGATTGCCAGCGAGCTCTTTGAGTCTCTCCTTGAGCTCTCTTTCCAATCGAATGCTGGTGACTTCCATTTCGGTGGTTGAGGTTCTAGGTAGGGTATGCATAATTTTTCTCCGTGACGGGTGGACATATCTGTAATATCAGTGTAGTATGTTTAAAGCTAGATTTAAAGGTCTCAGATCACTTTCTGCCTACTGTGAAATTTTTCCCCACCTACTCTACTTATCAACTCAAGTGCGATCGCCCCAGGGGTCGCGCTGAGTCCTCACGGCAAGTCTTTATGACAGGTTTGCTAACCCCTACAGCGACCTCGTGGGCTGGGACAAGCCCAATTAAACCCGGTTATAGTGGATTAGGACTAATTTCAGAAATTAATTACAACGAGGTAGACCGGGACGGTCTGGGAGTGGCACGGCCACACCATAAAGATAGGCGAAGCGGGAGGTACAGCTAACGACTGTACCAACATAAGATGAAAATTTGCATGAAAGCAGTTTTTCTAGCCCCCGCTTCACTCGTAAGAGAAGCGGGGGCATTTGATTGGAGATTGGAGCAATTTGGCAAGGCTTGGGGAACTCGCAAAAACTAGATGTAGCCAATGCTGGGAAGCATTCCAAATCTCAAATCTCAAATCTAAAATCTCAAATCTAAAATCCAAATGAGGAGGAGCAAGCCGTGACCGTAGTAACTGATGTATTGAGGCAATCTGTTGTGGTATTTTCTCAAAATTACCTACCGATGAGCCGTGTCAACATCAAACGGGCGATCGTACTTTTGGTAACGGGCAAGGCTGAACCTCTGGATTTTAGCATCGGCAATGGCTATCTAGTGCGATCGCCCAGCACCAGCATCCACGTACCCGAACAAATCCGCTTGACTTTTGGCAACAGGGAACGGCTGTGGAAAGTGCCGCCGGTCAATCGGCGAGAAGTTCTGCGCCGAGATGCCCATGCTTGCCAATACTGTGGCAACAACCGGCATTTGACGCTGGATCACGTGATGCCCCGATCGAAGGGCGGGACGCATACTTGGGACAACGTGGTGACTGCTTGCGAACGGTGCAACTCTCGCAAGGGCGACAGAACTCCCATAGAAGCTGGAATGTCTCTGCGAACCAAGCCGAAGGCTCCCATTCACCCCACTGTTGCTTTTGCCGAAATGTTTTGGCACGAATACCAAATTGGGGAATAGGGAATGGGGCATGGGGAATGGGGCATGGGGAATAGGGCATGGGGCATGGGGCATGGGTAATAGTTAGTGGTTTTTCTAATAACCAATTCCCTATTTGACCAATTCCCTATTTGACCAATTCCCAATTCCCAATTCCCAATTCCCAATTCCCAATTCCCGATTCCCAATTCCCGATTCCCAATGCCCAATTCCCAATTCCCAATTTTCAATTTTCAATTCCAAATTTAAGGCTGTCAATATGCTGAAGTTGACTTACACTGAAACGGGCTTTAACCTGGAGCGTTTGGCTCAATCTCCCGAACAGTTAGTGGCGCTGCGAGTTGTGCTGGCTATGCGAGTTGGTCAAAGCATCAGCGTCGAACCGAGCACTGCGGCATTTTTGCTGCCCGCGAATTTGCCGGCGCTGTCTCTGTTGGAATCTGAGGCGCGCCGAGATGATACCGATTCGATCGACCTTTGTGTTGCTGATGCTGATTTTGTCGAGGTGACTCTGCGCGGTACGTGGATTTCTGATGCGTCTGAGGGCGCTCAGGGGGTGTTTGCGACTGTTTTGAGCGATCGGGCGGAGCGGTTGTTGCTCGGACTCTGGCTCGAAACTCAGGCTGCTGCCGAGGTTGTTGGGGAAGTCGGCGATTAATATCAAATCAAGAAGTCATTAGTCATTAGTCATTAGTCAGATGTTGAATGAAATATTTTCTTCATCTGACACTCTCCCACTCTCTCACTCTCCCACTCTCCCCTTCTCCCCATCCGATCAGGGTGTATAAATTAGGTTGAAGTAAATGCCCTTATCTTGAAGATTGTCGCCTTTATCGGTAATTCTCACCAAAGGAAAAGCATAATCTACACGCAAGTTCACCCGCCGTATCGGTTCCCAGATTATTCCCAAACCCATACCTGCTAAAAATGTCTGATTGGTTAATTTATTAGGATTGTTCGCAACGTTCCATACCGTACCCGCATCCAAAAAAGGAGCTAATTGAAGTTTGGGATTTCCCGAAGCATCCCGCTGCAAAGTAATCCGATCCTCGATCGACAGTCGGAAGCCGTTATCGCCAGAACGCACATTTTGGCGGTAGCCGCGCAGAGATTGCCCGCCGCCAATTACAAATTGCTGCGAAGGTAACAAACTATTAGCAGAAAGTTGTAAGTCTGATTGCAAAATTAATAAATGTTTATCATTTAATCGCTGTACTCGCTGCACTTGACCCAGCCAACTCAAAAATTGTCCGTCAGGGACAGAACCTTCATTTTGAGTAGCATCAAACAAGCTTGTGCCGATCGTAAATTGCGATCGCAAAGCCCAAGCACCCTGAGGATCGCGCCGAATGTAGTCCTGTCCCAGCTTAATCGCAGTGGTAGTCGTGACACCATTGGAGTCAGGGCCAAAGCCAAATGGAGTCGGTACACCGGCGACAAAAGTTCTGCCTTTCTGATAAGTAAGACCGGCAGATACGGCAAATTCTTCGATCGGCGTTCTCCGCAGCGGCTGGCGGTAACTAACTTCAAATAAATGCGATTTTCCCGAAATGTCAAAAGCATCAAAAGGTTCTTGTACTATACTGTTACGGTTAGGCGCCGCCCTCAATTGCAACGTGCCGTTCATCGCATTTAGCGGCAAGCGATAGCTGAAATCGAAGACATCTGAATCGCCGAGCGATCGATAATAAGCACCCGCAAGTTCATCGCCATTTCCTGTGAGATTGCGGTGCCGCAAACTAACACCCAATCTTTCAGAACCGACGCTGGGAGGCGAATAATTGTCAATGCTGAAACTAGATTGAAATGGATTAGCTTCCGTAACTCTGACGATCAGAATGCTCTCTCCTTCATTATCCCCAGCCCGCAGGCTGGCTTCTACATTGTCAAATAAAGGATCGACTCGCAGCAGCCGGAGTTGGTTTTCTAATGAAGCTGTACTTAAAGGCATTCGGGCACCGAGTCGAATCCGGCTGCGGATGTAACTTGGATGCAATCTTTTAGCTCCTTCTACCTCTATTTTGGTCAGCTTGCCTTCGATAACTTGAATTTTGACTGCTCCTGCGGTGATAGTTTGGGGCGGCAAGACGGCTCTCGAAGTGATGTAGCCGCGATTGAGGTAAATTTCGGTGATTTTGTCGGCGATTTGTTTGAGCTGTTCTAGCGTGGCAGAACGGCCCTCTAACGGTTTGACTAAGGCATTAATTTCGTCAGGGCTTAAAATTGTGCTGCCAACTACTTGAATTTTCTGCACCTCAATTACCTGATTCGGCAGTGGCAGGGGCACTGGCGACGGGCGCTCCGGCGCAACTGGTTGAGGTACTTCAGGAGGTTGTGGGGAAGGCTGGGGAGCGGGTTGCAAAAATCGATCGCGATTTGGATCTGGCTGAGTCGGTGGAGCGGGCAGGTTTGGAAGCGGAGTTTGTGGGTTTTGGGCTAAAACATTGCTGTGTAGCTGGTTTGGCAATTTCGGTTCGCTGTCAACTAGATTTTGTGCTTCGGTTTCCGGGTGGGCATCACAACCCGTTTCATTAATTGTGGAACAGCGATCGACCTGATTGTCAAGAGGGTTGTTTTCGGCAAAATCCGGCAGTTGATTTAAGTTAGTTGCAGTTTCATCCTGCTTGATTTCGAGTTTTTGCAGCGCTAATACTCCGTTGCCCGGATCTGCTAAGTTGTCAGCGGCGGCGGGCAACTGATAAATATCGTCCGTTTGGGATATAGCTTGATGGGCATCAAAGCAAGCAATGGGGAGCGCAGTTAGAAGTGAAATCCCCAACCGAAATATTGCAATATTTGCTCTCGGGCGCATAATTAATATTTTTTGTAAAATAAGTTTGCCTGCTGCTTGCACTATGCAAGTTTACCATTTACTATCGGGCGGAATTTGACCATAAAATTTTCAATAGTCCGGCTTTCTAGAGACAAGGAGACCGTGATGCTCGTTAGCACAAAAATTTTAATTTATGCAGGACGATCGCCCAAAAAAATCTGCAACGCCACATAAATCATATGTGGCGCTGCCCAATAGGGCGATCGCACCATTTGAGATTTTCCACTTGAGATTTGAGAATTGGCAATGACTTATGACTGTAGCAACCCTCATTGATTTTCCAGGACTGGAAAACCTGAAATCCTTACCCTACAAGGATTATAGCAATACAAGGGGTCGCGTTCTTTTCAGACTCAGATCCGAGGATTGCTCGATCGGGGTTTGGACCCTGGGTCTAACGTTACATTTTTGGGGGAAACTAATATGGAATTATTTTTTGGCGATCGGTTTTAACTCACTAGGGACTAATGGTTCTTGGGCGATTTTGCCGAGTTCGACTGCACTCAACACTTCTGACCACTTGATGGCTAAAGTGTCATCGCCGGGAGACTCACTCCGCAATTTAGCTAGAGTTTCGAGGTACTCGTACCAGAGAGCTTGTTTGCCGAAGATGCTGAGCTTGGCGCGACTGTCGGGCGATCGATCCAACTCTGTTTTCAAGGTTGGGGCCACTGCGATGCGGTTTATCCACCCCGAAACGAGAACCTCATCTCTATAGTTTTTTGGGTTGCATTTGATAGTAAAGTACCATTGATAGTTTTTGCCAACTTCCAGGGCTGGCGAGTTGCCGTCGGAGCCGAGGTTGATGCTAACGATACCAGGACGGCTCGTTACCATCCGAAAACTTTTTTTGTATACTGTTTTGTCGCTTTCGTCTGCTAACTCAAACTGAACTGTTTTGTCGATGGCTACGGGAACGTAGTAGAAAAATGTCGGCTTTGCTGATATTGTTTGCCCCATAGTTGATTGGGGAATCAAAGCAGTTAAGGCATTTGTGGCAGTGCATTCTAAGCCGCGGGTTCCTCCCCCTTCCCGCCTTCCGGGTACTCCCTGCTCCGGCGGTTGAAAGTTATTCCACGTGCCTCCCAATTGCTGGCTGTTCGGTCTGCTTCCGCTTAGTTCCGGGGGTTGAACTGTTTGCCAGTTGAGCGGTAGCTGCGGTTTTGAGGGGCGGTGAACATTGTTACCGGGGCTGTTGAGAGCAAGACCTGGTATTAAACTACCAACGCCAACTCCCTCTAAAGACAGAATTAAGGAAAGAGCACCGATGTTTAGAGCAGACTTCCAAGCCATGACGAACCTGCCTTCTAATGAACCTAGGAACTTGATCGCACGATTTTATTCTACCCAAGGTTATGACGGATCTAGTAATCTGTTGTACTTAATTTATATCTTCCAACAGATACGATTAGTTTGGTCCTTCTGACCGAGATGGAATTCTGTGTCGCGTTTTTCAGTGCTAGCTTAGTAGTTATACTTACTTGCCTGCACGGCAGCAGGTTGGGTTGAGCTTGTCAAACCCAATTTTGAGAAAGACTAATATTCCGGTTTTTTTTACTCTGACCGCAGGCTAAAAAGCGTCTTTTCGTAAAAAAATCGGTTGATGCGTCAGTCCAGGATATCAGGAACCTCGGCAATTTTGCTGAGGAGTCTTACGCGATCGGCTACAAGTAACAAATCAGGTTTTCTGTACAATAGCGGCAAAAAAATTTAGCATGAATCTCGACTCACCTGTTCTCTCGGACAAACAGCCTTCGGGGCTGCGGATGGTAAGACCGATCGGAGTCTTGGCACTGCACGGCATTGCTTTTTTAGGAAATAGGTTGTTCGCGGTCGATCGCACCGAAGGGCTGCTATTGGAGATCGATCGAGAAACGGACAACACCACTGTTTTAAATCCTCATCAAACGGCTAAGTTTGCGGGCGCAACCGGGCTGGCGATTTGGGAAGATACTCTCTGGTTTTCCCGAGATGAGGATATTTGTTGCTGTCCGGGCGCAATTCGGGATGGGGCAATCGCTGAACTCAAACCGGAACATTTTGTTTCCCTTTATTATCCCGCTGACGGGATTGCTGTTTGGAAATCTACGCTGTATGTGACTTGCCAGAGATTGGGCTATATTCTGGTTTTTGATGTAAAAACTGGTCGGGAAATTACTCGGTTTTACGCTCCGGGTATTGGCATAGAAAATATCACTGTCCGGGATGAGGAACTTTGGGTTTGCGACAAGACTGAGCAAACTGTTTACTGTTTGGAACGGGCAACTGGGGAGATTAAATTTAGCGTTTTGACTCCCTTTGAGTGGCCTTCTGGTTTGGCTTTTCACAAGGATGCTCAGACGGGCGAAGATGTTCTGTACGTGGCTTATGCCGGGGATGAACTGTATATCCGGGACGATCCGAATTCGGAAGATCCTTTTCAGTTGACGAAGCGCGATCGCACTTTTGTTCACCCTTTATCTTTTCACTACAATGAAGCCGAACGCTACGCTCTGTCAAACGGTTTTTTGATGGAAATGTCCTATGTGGAGGAACTGTCTCCTCTGGATGAGGTAGAAATCGATAAATTGGAGTGGCGGATTGCTTTACCTTCGGACACTCACCGGCAAAAAGTGAGGAAAATTACGCCGATTGGAATGCCTTTTACTGAGGAAATTCAGGAAGGGGAACGAGTGGCGGTGTTTAAGTTCGATCGCCTACTGAAGGGGGAACGGCGAATTTTTGGCTGGAAGGCATTGTTAGAAGTGCGATCGATTAAGTATCAGTTGTCACCTCGGGATGTAGAAAAAAATCCGCCGCTATCGCCGGAGTTTGCAGCTAAGTATTTGGTGGACAATGATAATTTGGCGATGGATACGGAGATTGTGCGATCGGCTGCGGCGGCATCCATCGGCACAGAAACTAACATTTTGAGGAAGTTACTGAGCATTCGCAATTTTGTTTACGACCAACTTTCTTACGGAATTAGACCTCACATTGACACTCCCGATATTGTACTGCGTCGCGGCGTCGGTTCTTGCGGCGAGTACGTGGGTTTGTTGTTGGCCTTGGCAAGATTGAACGGGATTGCTTGTCGCACAATTGGGCGCTACAAGTGTCCGGCTTTTGCTGACAGAAAAGGTGTGCCGCTGGAACCCGATTTCAATCACGTTTGGCTGGAGTTTTACATTCCCGGTTTTGGTTGGGTACCGATGGAATCTAATCCTGATGACATTCAAGACAGAGGCCC
The DNA here is from genome assembly GCF_020738565.1 of Microcoleus sp. PH2017_12_PCY_D_A. Classification (NCBI taxonomy): domain Bacteria; kingdom Bacillati; phylum Cyanobacteriota; class Cyanophyceae; order Oscillatoriales; family Microcoleaceae; genus Microcoleus; species Microcoleus sp. PH2017_12_PCY_D_A. The sequence continues at coordinate 47,342 of NZ_JAEQCI010000073.1, forward strand.
TTATCCTTTGCGGTTTTTTATGGGTTTAGCTTGGTATCACGTGGAAATTGGCAAGGGAATTCGCTTCCAAAGTCTCACCAGCGGGGGTCTTCCTTTGAAGAAGGAGGATGTTTCCGTGGGAAGTCTGGCCATTAATCATGTCCGGTTTACAATTTTGGAAGAGTTGTTTTAAGGAAGAAGGAAGAGGGAAGAAGGAAGAAGGAAGAAGGAAGAAGGAAGAGGGAAGAGGGAAGATTTTTCTTACCTCATCCTCTCCCACTCGCCTAATTCAGAGCACGTCCGGTACAATAACCGTTATCAGGTTTGTAGTGAGGACTTTAGTCCGCAGAGTTTTATGAGGACTAAAGTCCTGACTACAAAGAGGTTTGTAGTGAGGACTTTAGTCCGCAGAGTTTTATGGACTAAAGTCCTGACTACAAAGAGGTTTGTAGTGAGGACTTTAGTCCGCAGAGTTTTATGAGGACTAAAGTCCTGACTACAAACCTTTTTTATTGCGTTTGTGCGATCGCACATAATCTCAAGTATAAGACAAGCAGGAGGGGTTGTGGAATTTTCGATTGCTAATTTGCTGGTTTTGGTAGCCTTTGTGCTGTTGCTGACTGTAACTGGCGGAGTCGCCTATTTGACAGCGGTTGAGTGGCGCGATCGCAGGCGGTTAGATAACGCTAAACGGAAAAAATAGTCGCTATTTGCTGTTGACAAATTGCATTTTTCATGATAATAAATAAGGCGACATACTTGGTCGCCTTTAAAGGTTTGTAGTGAGGACTTTAGTCCGCAGAAATTGATGCGGACTAAAGTCCTCACTACAAACCTATTTGATTTAGGATTCACGGGCGGGAGGCGCGCGGCACAATCAACACAGATGAAAAAAAGGATTTAGGATTTTAAGTCCACTGTCGGAAAAATGTATTTTCTTGCCAAGCGGCGGCAGTGCGTTGTTCAATTGCTGCCATTTCTGTTTTGTTCAGGGGTTTGAATGCTTGGGCAACTTTCAAGTTTTCTTCGAGTTGCTTTACTGAGTCGGCGGCGATGACGCAGCAGTGCACGCCGGAGAGTGAAAGCGTATAGCCCATTGCTTGGTGCATTCCATCTAAAACACCGTTCTGAAATAATTTGCCGTAAGCTGGTATTTTCATGGCAATTACGCCGATGTTTTTGGCTTTGGCGACGGGTAAGGCGCTGGTAACAAACGATCGCGGGTGGTGTTTTTCGGCAGCGTTGAGAGAGATTAATGTTGTATCGAAAGCATAGCGCTGCAAGCCTGCGACAATAATAGCGGGTTCGTGGTGTCCGGTGATGCCGGAAAAACGAATTATTTTTTGCTGTTTGGCTTCTTCGATTGCCTTTATTGCTCCTTTGGCACTAAAAATCTGGTCTAATTCGTTTTGAAATGAGACGTGGTGGAGTTGCCACAAGTCGAGGCGATCGGTTTTCAATCTTTTGAGCGATCGTTCTAAGTCTCTCCAGGCGCCATCTCTGTCTCTAGCTGCTGTTTTTGTGGCCAAGAACAGGCGCGATCGATATTTTGGCAAAACTTTGCCTAAGTTTTCTTCGCTGGGCCCGTAGTCGGCCGCCGTGTCAAAATAGCGAATGCCAAGTTCGATCCCACATTCCGCAGATATTCGATCGGATTTAATTTCAAAAGAATTCAGAATTCTCAAAACCTCAAATAATTGCTCTGCAATCATTTGAGGCTTTT
>NZ_JAEQCI010000261.1:0-1460 GCF_020738565.1 Microcoleus sp. PH2017_12_PCY_D_A
AGTGCGGTTCGTTTAACCTAAAATAAGCCTAAAAGCTTATGGGACGGTTAGCCTAGCTGCTCAGGCAGTTAGTGACAACTGATTACATTTATAGGTGAGATTCTGTGAATCAAGTCCTATCCTCCAAGTGCGGGAGTGAAAGCATATCCCCTAGTTTAATGGGTAGCAACCAATAGGCTAAAGCGGGGATAAAAGGCAGCACTACTGATAGCCAAAATTGGTAACTGCCGAGCAAGAATCCATGCGTAGCGTAAGCAAAGATGCGCTTTAATCATCGTAAACCATAATGGTGTAATGGCTTTCATCAGAATAAACCCGTTGAAAGATACGGTAAAGACTGATTAACACCAAGCCAAAAGGCAAGGATAGGGCATAAGCGACTAGCGATTCGACTTATAAGCACTGCCCGTAAACCCGGTGAACAGCATCACGCTAAAGATTCTAACAATGTGTAATCGGAACGAATTAACTCTCTTAATCCTCTGGTAAGGTCGATATCCAGTAAGTAGCTAACGAATGGTTTAAGAGAGAGGGATTGTATCAAAAGCGAATGCCCTCAGTAATGTGAGGGATATGCTGACAGATACACGGTAATTCCAAAGGAATAGAACAAGTAGCGATGAATATATCTAAAACGCTGAACAATCAGACGGTGGAGTGGAAAGACATCAACTGGCGAAAGCTAGAAAGGGTGACTTTTAAATTGCAAAAGCGAATATTCCAAGCGAGTGAACGTGGTGATGTTAAAGCAGTTCGCCAACTTCAAAAGACCCTGATTAGGTCTTGGTCTGCAAAATGTATCGCAGTAGGTCGGGTGACGCAAGATAACCAAGGTAAAAATACGGCTGGTGTGGATGGAGTCAAGGCTCTAACCCCAAAGCAACGTATCAACCTGGTAGGCAAGTTAAGGTTAACCGGAAAGGCAAAACCCACTCGTAGGGTTAACATTCCTAAACCGGGTACAACCGAGACTAGACCATTAGGAATACCCACAATAAACGACCGTGCTTTGCAAGCGTTAGTAAAGCTAGCGTTAGAACCGGAATGGGAGGCTAAATTTGAATCCAACTCCTACGGTTTTAGACCAGGGCGTTCCTGTCACGACGCGATGGAGGCAATATACCTCAGTATTAAGCAGAAAGCCAAATACGTGCTAGATGCTGATATTGCTAAATGCTTCGACCGTATAAACCACAAAGCGTTAATCTCCAAAATAAGTACATACCCCACCTTAAACCGACAGCTCAAAGCATGGCTTAAGGCAGGATATTGTGACCAAGGTTCGTTATTCCCCACTAATGATGGTACACCACAGGGCGGGGTAATTTCTCCCCTACTTGCGAATATTGCCCTACATGGTATGGAGAATAGAATTAAGCAGTACGCGGAAACGCTAAAAGGGAGAAAACGGGATAACCGTGATTCCATTAGCCTAATCCGTTACGCTGACGACTTCGTAA